>JBKPRH010000323.1:0-16221 GCA_046765795.1 Acidobacteriota bacterium
AGTACAGGGTTTGCGTGCCGCCACCCGGCAGCCGAGCGTAGCCGGGATTCCGTGCGAGCTGAATCGCGCTCAGTGGCACGCCGCTCGAGAATAGCGAATATGTCTGGCCCGAGTTGTAGCGCCAGATCGGTCCGAGTGTGACAGTGCCGGCGCGACCGAGAGTTTGGTTGTAGACCGCCCAGAGACGAACCTTGCTTCGCTGGAAGTCATTCAGCCTGCCGTCGGGATAGTTTCGGATGGTCAGAATCTCCGGATAGTCGCCGAAGTCAGACGGATTGGCTGGCTGATTCGCGGCCTCGCCCTCGAAGTTGCCGTTGTTCTCGAGCTGCACAGTGTAGTGGCCGTTGAGGTACAGGCTTCTCGTCACGTCGTAACGGCCGATGAACTGCATGGCCTGGTAGCGGCGCTCGACGTCGTTGCTATTGTCATAGACCTGGTTATCGAACGTGCCGAAATTCACGCCGTTGCGGATGACGGTCGTCTTACCTGCGGCGCTCGGATCGTCGATGAAGTCCTCGATGAAGTTCGACGCATGCCGCCACGTGTACATCACGCGGCCATAGCCCTTCGTGAACTGGCGTCCTGCCGACACCGTGAATTCCTTGGTGAGCGGTGATCCGAGACCGTCGGCGAGGAACACGTTCGCCGTGGGGAACGTCCCGCTGATGACCGTCGCGTAATTCGCCAGGTCCATACCGGGCGCGAAGTCGAATCCCTGGCCCGCCGGTCCCGTGTACGAGGACGTGATCACGCTGGGCGAACCGACGTTGGTGTTGCGCGCGAACTGCACGTCGCTGTACTTGCCAGAGTAGTGGGCGTACGTGGCCTGGAAGGTCATGCGGCCGTCGCCCCGTGGGTCATACGTCAGGCCCAGACGTGGGACGAAGCTGCTCGTGTCGGCACCGATGATGTCACCTGTCGCCTCGCTGTTGGCTTTTTCGAACCGCACGCCGAGGTCGAACGAGAAGTGGTCGGACGCCGCCCAGTGATCCTGGACGTAGACCGAGTTCGTGGTGATGTCCATCGTCGCCCCGAGCGTCGGCAGCCAGTTCTGCACGCGCGACGTGCCTGGGACGAACAACGGAATGAGACGGCCCTGGGCGTCGAGCGCCGGCACACCGCCGGTGATCAGATAGTCGGACTGGAAGACGTAGTTGGTGGCGCTCTGCGAATTGCCACCGACGCGGCTCGACGTGAAACGCTCGGCGCCGGCCTTCAGGTTATGGGTGCCCGTGCGTCGCGTCGTCAGGAAGTAGCTGACGCTGCCGGCGTACTGCTGGTTGTCGCGATCCTCGGGATCGAGCGCCGAGAAGAACGGCGCGTGATAGTGCTGACCATTGGTCGTGCCTGGGGCTACGCCGCGCGCGCGGAACGGGGAATCGACAAGCGCCGTGCTCGTGCCGCCCGCATTCCGGAATCCAAACTTCTTTTCCGAAAACTGGCCGGTCACAAACACACGCGAGCCGAGCACGCCGCTGTAGTTGGTGACGAACAGCTTGTTCGGCGTCTGGCGCGTGATGAGGACTGTCGTGTCGAGGGACAGCGCGGCATTGAGGCTCGCCAGGTACTGCTCGGTGTCGTTGTTGACGAAGCTGCCCTGGATGGTGTGGTTGTTCGCAGGCGTGCCGGTGACCTTGACTTCGTAGCGGTCGTTCTTCGTCGTCTGTGTCCACGGCAACGACGTGAGCGCCGTCAGGTTGTTCAGGCTCGATCGCTCGCGCCGGCCAGCAGAGAAGAACCACACGCGATCCCGCATGATGGGGCCGCCGAACGTCCCTTCCAAAAACTTCGATAGCGTGTCGGGGTGCGTCTGGTTGCGTGATTTCTCGAGCGGTGACTCGTTGGACCATGACGGGTTGGTGAAGTTGAGGCGCACGCTTCCCGAGAACGTGTTGCCACCGCGCTTGGTGATCATGTTGATCACGCCGCCTGAGAACCGGCCAAACTCGGCTGAAATGCCTGACGTCAGCACCTGCGTCTCGTCGATCGCATCCTCGATGAAGACGTTGTTGGCGGTGCCGAACAAGTTGTCGTTGAGATCGACGCCGTCGATCATGAAGACGTTGTCGTAGGCAAAGGCACCGGAGATCGTGACCTGGCCGACGTTCGGCGTGTTGTCGGTCAATCCCGGAGCGAACTCGGCGATGCGTGCCGGCGTACGGCCGACGGGGATCGTGTTCAGCTCCTTCGCGGTGAGATTGCTTTGCCCGGTCGGCACGACGAGCGCATTCGATGTCTGCGCTCTCACGTTGACGACCTCGGTCAATGTCGCGACCTGCATCGACGCATCGATGACCGCCACGCTGCCAAGCGGGACGATCGCGTCACTATGAACGAAGGGCGCGAAGCCCGGGAGCTCGAAGCGCACCGAATAGAGGCCTGGGGGCAGCGCTGGAATCGTGTACACGCCGTTGCCGTCAGAGACGGTCTCGCGGGAGCCCTGAAGCGCCGGAGAGGTGACCAAGACTGTCACGCCAGGCAGCACTGCTCCGCTCTGATCCTTGACGGTGCCCTGCAAGGTGCCGGTCTGCAGGCCTTGTGCGGTAAGCATCGCTGGTATAAGCGAGCCCATCGCGATCACGAACGCGAGCAACAACGCATGTCGTTTCGCCACTGATCCTCCTAGGGGGTTGGGCCGGAATGTCTGTCTGGACTGATAAACGAACGTGAACGAGGTACGGAACACGCCCCGCGCGGTGCGAACCGCAGTATACGCCTGAGTTTATGGAGCGTCGAGATCGGGATTAACCCCAACTATGCGGGACAGAATTGGAAACAAAAAGGGGAGCCAGCTAGTGCTGGCTCCCCTTCGATGTAGTGCCCGGCTTCAGCCGGACATGGCGGGTTAGAACAGGAACTTGACCGTGAACTGACCCTGCGTGCCGGCGTCGAACAGGTCTTCCATGCCGTAACGCACGTCCAGTGCATTCGCGCGATCGGGGCTGGCGTTGATCAGCGCGTTGTAGTCATAACCTCTCGCCAGGTCGGTGTGCGACAGGTCAATCGCCGACGACTGACGCGGCGCGCCCGCACCCTTGTTCAGACTGTTGAAGAGGTGCCGCCCGGTCTTCTGGTTGAACACATTCAACACGTTCATCTCGAGCCGCAAGCGCTTCGTGCCCGCCAACCCCAGTTCATGCGTGAGCAGCAAATCGGTGCGGTTGAGGAATGGCGTGCGGCCCATGTCGCCGCGTCCGTTCACCATCACCGGAATCTGGTTGGTGGTGTTGACATAGGTCGTCATCGGCGTGCCGCTCGCCGCGTAGAAGAACGCACCGAGCTGCGTGCCGAACTTGAAGTCGTACGCGCCATACAGCTTCACGGCATGCGGACGATCCGTCGCGAGACGGCCCCGCACGTCGAGGTTGCCGTGCGAATCCCACATGAGCTCGTCGAGATCCCATGCGCGGTTCACGTTGCCGCCCTCGCGAGAGACGCTGCCCGCCTGCTGCTGCGCCGTCGCGCTCGAACGGCCGGTGGTCGGCGTCGTGATCTCGTCAGAGCTGGCCAGACCGGCGTAATTGCCATAGAGCCGGCTGATTGTGTAGTTCGCGCTGAAGAAGTAGTTGTTCGCGAACCGGCGGTTGAAACCGAGCTCGACGGCGTCGTACTGCCGCTTCGGTCGCGGAATCGCGAACGGCTGGGTCGCACCGGACACCGGCGAGATAGAGGCAATGCCGCGGCCCGGGTTCGAGATCACATACACCTCATTGCCGCCCGCATCGAGCGCACCGAGGTCCTCGATGGTCTCAAGCAGGTTGTTGTGGATGTAGTGCACGCTCACGACGCTGTTGCGATTGAGCTGGAACTCGTAGCCCGCGCTCGTGCTCGACTGCTTCATCGGCTTGAGATCCGGGTCGATGCTGCCGGCGAACGACGGCACGCGACGGTCACGGCAGGGGCTGCCCTGATACGGTGCCCACAAATCTGCGCCTGGCATGTTGTTCAGATTGATGGTGTCGAGCGCCAGCGTGTCGAGGTTGTGGTACGAGATGCACCACGTCTCGGCGCCGAACGAACCGCGCGGCAGCTCGTACTTGGTCCAGTCGTAGTAGTAACCCCAGCTGCCGAACACTTTCTGGCGGCCGTCACCGAAGATGTCGAACGCCGCACCGAGGCGAGGCGCGATCTTATCGGCCATGTTGAAGTGGATCGCGGTCTCGAGGTACTCCGGCCGGAACGACGGCACCTTCTCGTCTTCCGTCCGGACGCCGAGGTTCAGCGTCAAACGGTTGCCGACCGTCCAGGTGTCCTGCACATAGAGCGCGTGAATGTCGGAGCCCGCCTGGTTGGTCGTCCGGCGGTCGTTCACCTCATAGTAGCCGTAGGCGCCAGGTCCGCGGCTCACGCCGCCGAACACGAACGGCGCCGTGCCCCAGGTGATCTGGACGAATCCGCCCGGATAGAACTGGTTGATGTCGTTGTTGACGTGCTGGAATCCATAGCCGCCCTTGATGGTATGGAAGCCGCCCGCCACGAACGCGTGGTTGTAATCGAGGTTGAAGTTCTCGCGCTTCGTGGTGTCGAAATCGGTGATCTGCGCTCGCGGCGTATTGACGAAGCCCTGTGCGCCCTGCAGATTCGCCGGCACCGGCAGTGGTGAGTTGGCGCTCGCGTTCAGATACGTGAACGAGGTCTGCGTCGAGACACCGGTGTCCGTGTAGCGATCGTGGAAGTAGCCGCCACGCGCGCTCAGGAATGAGGAGTTCGACAGGTTGAAGTCGACCGTGCCGCTGGTGTTGACCTGGTTCGTCTCCCAGCCACGCGGGATGTTCGGCGCGTAACCTGTTGACGTCGTGTTGAGACCGTTAGGAGCGATGCCATCGTAGCCGAACGGCGATCCGGTGACGGTGGTCGGCGTCCACAACGTGGACCATGTCGCGTTCCAGCGCCGGCTCGAGTAGCTCAACTTGCCGAACGCCTGGTGATCCCAGCGGTCGCGCGGCACGTCGCCGTTCACACCGTCGGCAAAGTTGTAGTTTTGTTCGAGGTACGAATTCTTCGGCGAATACGCGCCGTAGAAGAACAGGCGATCGCGGACGATCGGACCGCCGATCGAACCGCCGAACTCCTGATTCCTCGAGGTGTTCTCGTTGTCCTGCACGTAGAACGCGCGGGCTTCTGTCACCGGATCGAGCACGAGGCGCTTCACCGGTCCGGCCGCGATCGCGCTGCCGTCGAAGTAGTAGTGGCCTTCGCCGCGGAACGTGTTGCCGCCGCTCTTGGTCACCGCGCTGACGACGCCGCCGAGCGCGCCACCGTATTCCGCCGAGATACCGCTGGTCTTGACCTGCACTTCCTGCAGGTACTCGAACACGGTGTTCTGGCGAGACGCGCCGTTCACCAGCGAGTTGGTGACGATGCCGTCAACGGTGAAGGCGTTTTCCGCACCGCTCGCGCCGTTCACCTGGATGCCGCCCTCGATCTGGCCCTGGCTCACCGACGGCGCCGTGAACGCGATCGACTGGAACGACCGGCCCTTCGGCATGCGGTCGAACTCCTCGGCGGTCACGTTATGCGCGATCAGGGTGCTGCGCTGATCGACGAGCGGTGACGCTTCAGCCGTGACCTGGACGGTCTCCGTCAGCTCACCAACCCGCATCTGGGTGTCGAGCGCGAACGTGCGACCAAGTACGACGCTGATGTCGTTGCGCTCGACCTTCGAAAAGCCGGTGAGCTCGAAGCGGACGTTGTAACGACCGGGCACCAGGTCCGGTGCCGTGAACTGACCGTTGGCGTCAGTGACAAACGTCCGGACCTCACCGGTCTGGTTGTTCGTCGTGACGACCGTAACTCCGGGAATGGCCTGGCCCTGCTGGTCCGTGATCCGGCCAGTCAGCCCGCCGAATCGCTCCTGCGCGGATGCGAGGCCTGTAAAGGCCAGCGCACACGCGACAAGAAAGGCACTTATGCGTGCGTACATCGATTGACACTCCTTAACAAACGAGTTGCTCTCTAATTGACTAGATAGAACCGCTACGGAAAAGCTGTACCAGATTGGTCCACAGGTCTAAGGTATTGCTGCTCCAGCGACTTGCGAGATTTCGACGCGTCATCTGGGACGAGTGAATCCATGAAGAGCAACTTTTCGAACCAAAATCATGGATCCGTGGCATTTCGTAATGCAAGCATAAGTTCTTATCACAACTGACCAGCCTTTGACACCAGCTCGTCACAGGCTTCTGTGCAAGCCCACGTAAATTCAGCCCATTTTTCACCTGAACCGTCATTTTGCTGGGACGAATGGCGACGCGGGCGCTGAGGTTCTGCAACCCCGTCATTCCACTCGCCATCTCCAACCCTTGCATATGTCACTGGTCACAGCTCGTGGCCTGCTGACACCAAACGGCTCGAATCGCCTTCGACCCATTGCCCCCGATCCACCCGGGTGCTTCCCTACAGAGATAAGAGAACAAGGAGTGACGGAATGAAGGCGATCGTGTGGCTGGCTGTCGGCGTGATCCTCATTGCGGCCCCGGCGGCCGCGCAGAGTACGACCGGGACGATCTCAGGTCGGGTCGTTGATTCTCAGGGCCTGGCCCTTCCCGGTGTGACGGTGACCGCGACCTCACCAAACCTTCAGGCCACGCGCGAGACGGTGACCTCGGAAAACGGCGACTACATCCTCACGCTCTTGCCGTCGGGTCCGTATCGCATCGTGTTCGAGTTGGCCGGATTCCAACGCGTCGAGCGATCCGTCGGCCTCGCGCCGACGCAGAACCTTCCGTTGCCGATTGAAATGGGCGTCGCCGGTCTCACCGAAGCGGTGCAGGTCGTTGGCCGCGCTGCCGACGTCCTCACGCAGACCAGCCAGGTCGCGACCAATTTTCAGCAGACGCTGATGTCCATGCTGCCGACGCAGCGTGATTACCGCGCCGTGATGTTGATGGCGCCGGCGGTGCATCCCACCGGCCCGAGCGGCAGCTTCTCGGTGGCTGGATCGATGTCGTTCGAAAACCTCTACATGGTGAACGGCGTGTCGGTGAACGAGAACCTGCGCGGTCAGGCGCAGGACCTGATCATCGAGGACGCGCTGCAGGAGACCAACGTCGCAACGTCTGGCGTCTCCGCCGAGTTCGGACGCTTCGGTGGCGGCGTGGTCAACATGGTCACCAAGTCGGGCGGCAATCTGTTCAGCGGGTCGTTCCGCGAAACGCTGACCAACGACGACTGGCGCGCGCTGGTTCCGAAGCGCGCGAACGATCCCTTTGCCAACGACAGCAAGATCGACGACGTCGTCCCGTCCCACGAATACACGGTCGGCGGGCCGGTGATGCGCGATCGGTTGTGGTTCTTTACCGCCGGACGTCTGCAGACGAATTCGATCAACCGCCAGTTGGTGATCACGAACATTCCCTATGTCTTCACCGACCAGTCACGACGCTATGAGGGCAAGGTGACGTATCTGGTCGATGCCAACCACCGGCTACAGGGCGCGTTCACCAAGATCAATCGCGACGAGACCAACGGCACCTTCAACACGACGACGTCGATGGATCTGGCGAGCCTCTATAACCGGAGCCTGCCCGAGGACCTGT
Source organism: Acidobacteriota bacterium (assembly GCA_046765795.1). Taxonomy (GTDB): domain Bacteria; phylum Acidobacteriota; class Vicinamibacteria; order Vicinamibacterales; family UBA2999; genus Gp6-AA40. Next base: position 7,539 of record JBKPRH010000323.1, read on the forward strand.
TCACGATCAACTACACCGGCGTCATCACGCCGAAGTTCTTCCTGGAGGGCCGTTACTCGCAACGCAACTTGACGTTCGTCGGCAGCGGCAGCCAGTTCACCGACATCCAGAAGGGCACACTGCTGGTCGATTCGGCGGGACGGCGTTACAACGCGCCGACGTTCTGTGGTGTCTGTACCGATGAAGAACGCGACAACCAGGACATCTTCGTCAAGGGCTCGTACTTCCTCTCCACGGGCGGAACTGGGTCGCACAATCTGGTGATCGGTTACGACCTGTTCAATGACCGCCGCCTCGCCAACAACTATCAGTCGGGCAGCAACTATCGCCTGATCAACGCGCCCGCGGTTCTGCAGGGCACCGATCTCATCGCGACGTTCGTCAGCGGCACGACGCAGTTCCAGTGGAATCCGATTTTCATCGAGAGCCTCGGGACCAAGTTCCGCACGCACTCGGTGTTTGCGAATGACAACTGGACGATCAGCGATCGCCTCAGCGCCAATCTTGGACTGCGGTGGGATCGCAACGACGGTGTGGACAGCAACGGTCTGCTGGTCGCCAAGAGCGGAGCCTTCAGTCCTCGTCTCGGCCTCGTCTGGGATCCCGCCGGCAATCAGAAGTGGTCGGTCACCGGCAGCGTGGCGAAGTACGTGGCCGGTCTCCTCAACAGCATCGCCGACCTCTCGTCTCCGGCTGGCAATTCCGATCAGTACAACTTCGTCTACACCGGTCCGAGCATCAACGTCGATCCGGCGACACGCGTGCCGAACGCGCAAGCGATTCAGATGATGTTCGACTGGTTCAACGCCAACGGTGGGCCGACGCTTCCGCTCACGGGATCGCCGTCAGTGCGCGGCGTCTCACCGCAGGTGCGCGGGTCGCTCGATTCTCCGTACGTGTGGGAGTACGCGACCGGCGTCAACCGGCAGTTCGGCAGCCGCGCGGCCGTGCGCGCCGACTTCGTCTATCGCGATTACGGCGGCTTCTACGTGCAGCGCACCGACACGACGACCGGGCAGGCGATCGATACGCGCTCGTTCGCGCCGGCCAGCGTGCGAGGACGCGCCTACGACCTGACGCTGCTCGAGAACGATGACCAGGGACTGCTGAATCGGCAGTACACCGGCCTCAGTCTGCAGGCGCAGTATCGCGCCGGCACGCGCGTCGATTTCGGCGGCAACTACACGATCTCTCGCGCGTGGGGCAACATCGAAGGTGAGACCGTACCGAACGGTCCGATCGCCGCGGGCGCGAGCGGGCGTGAGGCGGTCTACAGCTATCCGGAGTATCGCGGCGAATGGAATTTCCCGTCTGGCGATCTGTCGATCGATCAGCGTCATCGCGCGCGGCTGTGGCTGAATGTCACGCCGCCAAAGCTCTCCGGCCTGACACTCAGCGTGCTGCAGGCGCTCGAGAGTGGCGTGCCGTACAGCGCGTCGAATCAGAACGGCGCGTTCGTCAACGGCGTCGATCCGCGGCCGTTCGTCGCCAACCCGGGCTATCTCAATCCGCCTGACGGCGCGAACACGCAGTACTACTTCACCGCGCGCGACGCGTTCCGCCTCGAAGGGCAGAAGCGCACCGACTTCGCGGCGAACTACAACTACGGCCTCAGCGTTGGTGGCAGTCGGATGCTCGACTTCTTCGTTGGCGCGCAGGTGATCAATCTGTTCAATCAGTTCCAACTGTGTGGCTGCGGTGGCAGTGCGACGTTTGCGCTCGGCGGCAACGTGCAGAACCAGACGGTCGATACCGCGGTGCGTACGAACGTGACGAATCCGACGTTGTACCAAGCATTCAACCCGTTCACGACCACACCGGTCGAGGGCGTGCACTGGGCGAAGAGTCCGACGTTTGGTCTGGCGCTGAATCGTTTCGCGTACACGACACCGCGTACGTTCAGGCTCACGTTCGGCATGAGGTTCTAGCGCAAGGAGAAAGAAGATGGGCAAGACACCCTTCCTGATATTCGTGTGCCTGCTCGCCGCCACAATCGCCTCCGCGCAGGTTCCCACCGGCACCATCTCAGGTCGCGTGGTCTCGTCCGACAACGCACCACTCCCGGGCGTGACGGTGACCGCGACGTCTCCGAGCCTGCAGGGTGAGCGCGCGGTGGTGACGACCGTGAATGGTGACTTCGTCATCCCGCTGTTGCCACCCGGCGATTACACGCTGGTCTTCGAGCTGAGCGCATTTCAGTCGATCAAGCGCCAGATCGGTGTCGCAGGGACTCAAAGCGTCACCGTCAACGAGACGATGGCCATTGGGCCCGTGACCGAGAAACTGACCGTCGTCGGCAAAGCGGAACCGTTCGTCGAGACCGCCACGGTCGCCGCGAAGTTTCGTCAGGATCTGATGACGACGTTACCCTCGAACCGCACCCTCGATGCGTCGATCCTGATGGGACCGGCGGTGCATGCCACCGGGCCCAACGGTGGCTATTCCATCGCCGGCGCGATGTCGTACGAGAGTCTCTTCGCCGTGAACGGTGTCGTCGTGACGGAGAACCTGCGCGGTCAGCCGTTCACGCTCTACATCGAGGACGCGCTGCAAGAGACGACGGTGTCCACGTCAGGGGTGTCGGCGGAGTTCGGCCGATTCGGTGGCGGGCTGGTGACGGCGATCACGAAGTCGGGCAGCGATGTGTTCAGTGGCTCCTACCGGCAATCGTTCAACAACGACGCCTGGCGCACGACCAGCCCGTTCAACGAGCCCAAACTCGACAAAGTTGTGCCGACCTACGAGTACACATTCGGCGGGCCGATCGCGCGCCGGCAGCTGTGGTTCTTCAACGCCGGTCGTTTTCAGGAGCAGCAATCGTCGCTGACGACGACCGCGACGAACCTGCCGTACGTGCGCACGAACAACGAGAAGCGCTATGAGGTGAAGGGCACGTACTCGCCGCTCGCGGGTCACACGGGGCGCGTCGCCTACACGAAGATCGATCAACTGGTGAGCAATTTCTCGACTGGCAACATCATGGACCTGCGCAGCCTCTTTAACCAGGGCCAGCCGCAGGATCTGCTCTCGGTGCACTACACCGGTGTGCTGACCTCGAACTTCTCGGTCGAAGGACAGTGGGCGCAACGCACGTTCACATTCGTTGGATCGGGGGCGCCGACGCGAGATCTCATCGAGGGCACGCTGCTCATCGACCGCGCACGCGGTGGCACCAACTTCCGATACTGGTCACCAACGTTCTGCGGCGTCTGCGACAACAACGAGGAGCGCAGCAACACCGACGTGATCGTCAAGGGCATGTACTTCCTGTCGAATCGCGGCACCGGCTCGCACCATCTGGTGTTCGGCGTTGACAGCTACAACGATCACCGCTTTGCCAACAACCATCAGTCGGGGAGCGATTACCGCATTCTCGGCACGTCGACGATCGTGCAGGGCTCGGACATCCTGCCGGTCTTTCTCCCCGGGTCAACGATCATTCAGTGGAATCCGATCACAGTCAGCAGCATGGGCACCGACCTGCGCACCAATTCGGTGTTCGTGAACGATCAGTGGCACGCCGGCAAGCTCACGTTCAACCTCGGCGTGCGCTGGGACGGTAATCAGGGCGAAGACGCGGCGGGCCACACGATCTCGGACAGCAGCAAGTGGAGTCCGCGGTTGGCGGTGGTGTTCGATCCGCGCGGTGATGGCGTCTGGGCCGCATCGGGCAGCTTTGCCCGCTATGTCACCGCGCTCAACACCGGCATCGCCGACGTCTCACCCGGAGGCAACTCCTCCACCTATCAGTGGCCGTACCTCGGTCCGGCGGTGAATCCGGATCCGAACGGCGCGTTGATGACGACGCCGCAGGCGATACAGACATTGTTCACGTGGTTCAACGCGAATGGCGGTACCGGTCGTCCGTTCAGCCTGGTCGATATTCCGGGCGTTTCGTCGCGTATCGGCGACTCGCTCGATTCGCCGAACGCTGACGAGTGGGCGGTCGGCATCTCGCGTCAGATTGGCGGTCGAGGATCGGTGCGCGCCGATTTCGTGTCTCGCAACTACAACGACTTCTACGCAGCGCGCACGGACACGACCACGGGCCGCGTGACCGATCCGATTGCCGGGACGTTGGATCTGACACTGCTCGAGAACACCAACGTGGTCAATCGCACCTACCAGGGCGTCACGTTCCAGGCGACGTATCGCTTTGGCTCGCGTGTCGATATGGGCGGCAACTACACGATCTCGAAAGCGTCAGGGAATTTCGACGGCGAGAACGGGACCACCGGTCCCGTGGCGACGAAGCTGCTGTCGTATCCGGAGTTCGTGGAGGCGCGCTGGAACAGCCCCGACGGGGATCTCAGCATCGACCAGCGTCATCGCGCGCGGCTGTGGGGCACGTACCGCGTGCCAGTCGGCAACACATTCGGCACGTTCGATCTTGGTGTGGTGCAGACGCTCGAGTCCGGTGTGCCGTATGGAGCCATAGGTGCGATCAACACGATTCCGTACGCGCCGGCCGATCTCTATTTGAATCCAAGCGGCAACCGGACTGACGGGTTCTGGGACTATTACTTCACGAGTCGCGATGCGTTCAGGACCGAAGCGAACTATCGCACGGACCTCGCCTTCAACTATGCGTATCGCATCCCCGGCGCGCGCAGCGTGGAGGTGTTCTTCCACGGCGAGGTGCTGAACGTGTTCAACGTGTTCCAGTTGTGCGGCTGCGGCAACACGGTGTTCTCAAACGGCGGCGCGACGAACCTGGCGCGAATCCAGCAAGGCATCGTGACTGCAGCGAATTCACCAACGCTGCAGCCATTCAACCCGTTCACCCAGACACCCATCGAAGGCGTGCACTGGGCGAAGCGGCCGAACTTCGGCCAGCAGGTGAGTCAGTTGTCGTGGACCACGCCGCGAACGTTCCGCTTCTCGTTCGGCGCCAGATTCTGAGAAGGGGATCGATTGTTGATTTGATGATCTGTGATTGTTGATTAGTTGTTGATTGTTGATTGGCGATTGTTGATTGAGTGCGTAACGAGCTTGCCCGCTGCAACCCAATCAACAATCAGTAATCGCCAATCAACAACGAATCACCAATCACAAATCAAAAATCGATAATGCACGGCCTACGGTAGCGCGTAGGCGACCAACGTGTCGGTCGCAATGAACGCGACGTACTGTTTCCCGTTCTTTCCGCGATACGTCATCGGGTTCGCGTTCACTGTGGCCTCGAGTCGTGTCGACCACAGCTCCTTGCCTGTCTTTGAGTCGAACGCGCGGAAGCGACGATCGTTGGTCGCGCCGACGAAGATGAGACCTCCAGCCGTTGCCGTCGGACCTGCGGAGCCGCTGCCACCGGCGAGCTGTTTGCCTTCCGGCAGCGCTTCGGTGAGACCGAGCGTGCTCTCCCACGCGATCTCGCCGGTGTTCGCGTTGACCGCAACCAAGCGGCTCCATGGCGGACGCTGGCAGGGAAGGTTTGCGATCGTCCGTCCGGTCGAATCCTTCATCGGCGCGCTGAACGTGAAGTACGGACCAGCGCCGTTGACGCTGCCGCGGTCATACGGCAACGTCGAACCTGCTACACCGTTCCCATAGTTCAAACCCGGGCGCCTGCGCTCGATCCATCCGACCAGCGACGTGTCGTGCGCGTTGACGAAGACGAACCCCGTCGTCGGGTCTGCAGTCGCCCCGCCCCAGTTGACTCCGCCCGTACCGCCGGGGAACTGGATCGTGCTCGTCGCCGGTGTCCCTTCTTCGTGGTACACGAATGGCGTGAACGCACCGGCGTTGTGGAACCCGCCGCTCTTGTCCCACAGCGCCTGACACTCGGCAACGTGCTCGGCGGATGTGTCTTCGGCGCGCACCATGTCGCGCTCTTTGTTGAAGTCCACGCGCACGAGCGGTTTCGCCGGCTTCACGGGAAACGGCTGCGTCGGTGAATACCACTCACCGGGTGCGTTGCCCTTCGGCACCGGACGCTCTTCGACGCCGAAGATCGGTTTGCCCGTGACGCGATCGAGGATGAACATCCATCCCGTCTTGCCGACCGATGCGAGTGCGGGCACGCGACGGCCGTTCTGCATGATGTCCACGAGCACCGGCGGACTCGGCATGTCTGAATCCCACAGGTCGTGATGCACCGTCTGGAAATGCCAGCGATACTTGCCGGTCTCGGCATCGACCGCGACGATCGAGTTGGCGAAGAGATTGTTGCCGGGACGATCGCCGCCCCAGTAGTTGCCCGCGGGTCCGGCGACCGGCATGTAGAGGATGCCGCGCTCTTCGTCGAGCGTCATGTACCACGCCCAGACATTGACGCCCGATCGATTGCGCCAACCGTTATCGAGCCAGGTGTTGTGCCCGAGCTCGCCGGGCAGCGGCACGGTGTGGAAGTCCCAGAGCCGTTTGCCGGTGCGAACGTCGAACGCGCGCGTATCGCCGGGCTCCGCGAGATTGACTTCGCCGGTCGTCGCGCCGAGGATCGCGACGTTCTTATAGATCGTCGGCACGCCATTCCACGGCACCGCGATCTCGACGATGCCCTTGTCGCCAAAGTCACTCGAGGGCGTTCCGGTCGCGGCGTCGAGCGCGACGAGCTTTGGGCCGGCGGTCAGCAGGATGCGCGGCGCGATCTTCCCGTCGCCCGGCCAATACGCCACACCGCGCGCGGTCGTCCTCACGCCAGATGGCAACGTGTGCCGCCACACTTCTTTGCCCGTGTCGGCTTCGAGCGCGAGCACTTGATTGCCACGTGCCGCGAGGTACATCACGCCGCCGATCACAATCGGCGTGACCTGTGGATTGCTGCCCGGGGGCTCGGCGTTTTCAGCTGGGATTGCGCCCGCTGCTCCTGCGCCGCGTCCCTGTGCAGCAGGTGCAGGGCCTGCGGCAGCACCGCGACCCGCTGGCGCACCTTCACCGCCGGCAGCGCCCGCGCCTCCACCGCGACGACCTGCCGCTGGTTGCGTGAGGCGCACGGACCACGCTTGTGTGAGCGTGCTCACGTTGTTGGTGTTGATGTCGGTCAGCGGTGAATAGCGCGTGCCCGCGAGGTTGTAGGAGTACATCGGCCAGTCGCCGCTGACCGTTGATGTCGATCGTGATTGCGCGGCAAGAGCCGCTCCGATGAGAGCGATGAAGACCGCTGCGAACAAACGGGTCATGTGGCCGGAGTATAACCACGAAGGACTCCAGGTCACAGCCGGTGCAGCGATGTCGCTGAGTTTGTGTCGGTGCAGGGACTCTATCGCGGCTGATCGGTCGCGACCTGAGACCGGGCGTCGGGTATCTCGCTCCGCGAAGCTCTCGGCACGCCGGAAAGCACTCGGACGGCTACGGGCAGCCGCTGGACGCTCGGGTCGGCCACGCGCCGGCGCGCACGCGCGGCCTCAACCTCGCTGATCCCCTGAGCCGCCTCCTGCTTTCATCGCTGACGCTGCTCGGCGTGCCTCGAATTGCTTCGCTCCGCGAGACACCCGGCCGCCCAGCCGTACGTCGCGAGAGATCAGCACCGATAGCCCCCTCGTACCGACTTGCCGGAGTGAGTTCGCACCGACCCGCGACTGCGTTTTCGCACGGACGCGCGATAGCGCCTTGCACCGACACGCGATAGAACCCTCGCACCGACTCGCGATAGCGCCTTGCACTGACAAGCGGCAGATACCTCGCGCCGCGGCTAAAATCTGCTCGTGGCACATCGAGTCGCGGTGATCCCTGGCGACGGCATCGGCAAAGAAGTGATCGCCGAAGCGGTGAAAATCCTGGAGGCGATTGGCGGGGTCGATCTGCATCATCTGCCATGGGGTGCCGACCACTTTCTCGCCACCGGCGAAACGATTCCGCCTGACGGATACGACACCCTGCGCTCGTTTGACGCCATCCTCGTCGGCGCGCTCGGCGATCCGCGTGTCCCGGACAATCGCCACGCGCGCGACATCCTGCTCGGCACGCGATTCAAGCTCGATCTCTACGTGAACTACCGGCCCGTCCGGCTGCTCGACGATCGACTCTGTCCGCTGAAAGGCCGCACGCGTGCCGACGTGAACTTCGTGGTGTTTCGCGAGAACACCGAGGGCGTTTACGTCGGCGTCGGCGGCCGGTTCAAGGCCGGCACGCCGGACGAGATCGCCGTGCAGGAAGAGATCAACACGTACAAGGGCGTGAGCCGGATCGTGCGGCATGCCTTCGAGCACGCGCGCCTGAACGGATTGCGTTCAGTCGCGATGGCTGACAAGAGCAACGCGATGTCCGACGGTCACGCGTTATGGCAGCGAGTGTTCAAGGAAGTGCGCGCCGACTATCCGCAGATCGAGGCGACGCATTTCTACATCGACGCGCTCGCGATGTTGCTCGTGCAGAACCCGGGACAGTTCCAGGTGATCGTCACCAACAACCTGTTCGGCGACATCATCACCGACATCGGCGGCGCGCTGCAGGGCGGCCTCGGGATGGCAGCATCGGCCAACCTGCATCCGGGCCGCACGTCGATGTTCGAGCCCGTGCACGGCTCGGCGCCGCCGCTGGCCGGACAGGACGTGGCGAATCCGATCGGCGCGATTCTGTCCGCGGCACTGATGCTCGACTATCTCGGCAAGTTCAACGAGGCGCACCTGATCGAGCGAGCGGTGGAGGCAGCGGTCCAGGCCGGCGACACCACTCGCGATGTCGGCGGCACGCTCGGCACCCGTGCCGCAGGCGATTCGATTCTCCGCAGACTTCGATGACTTTT
>JBKPRH010000324.1:0-5253 GCA_046765795.1 Acidobacteriota bacterium
GCCGAGGACGATGGCAAACGGCTCCTGACCATTGGTCAATGCCAGACGTTGAGCGGGCGTGAGCAGCGGCGACGTCGTGGACTCGTTGGCAACGAAGCGCCGATTGCCATCGCGCAACCGGTCCAGTGCGTCCTGGGCAGAGATCATCGGGAATGATTGTGCATCGGAACGCACTTTTGCACCGAGTGTCGCGTAACCGGAGCTGGGTTGCCGCCGATACAACGACCGAGTGGAATCTTCATCCTCAGGCGCATGGAAGTGCCCGGATTGCCAGCGAAAGATACCGGGGTCAGTCGAGGTGTGCCGGTGCGGCGCCGAGCGGAGTCGGCTCGAAGCGCTCGGCGTGAAGGTCGCACTCGCTCCAGACACTGAAGTGCCCAACGCGCCGGCGCGTGCGTCGAGTGGCGCCCACCCCACTCTGCCTGGATTCCTCCTCGGGTACCGCCCCAGCGACAACATCTCGCTTGCCTGGCGCATCGTCTTCACACTGTTGTTCCTGGTCCTCGTCGGCGGTGTGGGCTACGGCCTCGTCGCGTACACGCATCTGCCGCTGGCGGCGACGCGAGAGAACGTGGAGATCGTCGCAACGCTCGAAGGGCACACCAAGAGCGCTGGCCGCGGAGGGAATGCCATCACCAGTTTCATGACGCTGCCAGGCACGATCGCAGTCCTCGAGCCAGCGATGACGAAAACGGATCTGTTGAAGCCGTTGAACGAGACGGATCTCAGCGGCGGGTTCTGCTCGGCGAGTCTCGCGCAGCAGATCCGCCACCAGTTCCCCGGATTCTACGAGGACTGGCCGGACGCCAAACTGGAGCGCGTGGCGATCGAGAAATATCCAGACTTTCAGGATCGGCTGTGCGTGCTCCCGAGTCAGCTGGGCGTGAGCCCGGACGACGTCGTGAGCTACCGCCTGCGGCCGCGCACGATCACGGAGTGGACGATGCTCTGGTCGCGCACCGCGCTCATTACAGCGCTCTTCGCAGTGGCGCTGCTCAACGTCTACTATCGTCTCATCGTCGATCGCTTATCCGGCTAAAGCCGGACACGACATCACGCAAACGATCGCGTGAACAGCGCTTCGATCGCGTTCGCGCCGTTGTCGCGCAGCGTTCGTGTGCCGGTGCCTGTGAAGTGCGGGTGTGTAATCACTGGCGCTGCCTGCGCAGTCAGCGCTTCCCATTCGTCACCCGTCCATCGCGACCACTGATCGCGATCCTGATCGAACACGAAGAGCGGCTTGTTACACAGCTTCGCGAACTCGGCGCCCCACCCGGTGCCACCACGCACGGTCCCGTCCTCGAGAATCGACCCGATGACGTAGATCTCCTGACCGTTGTTGACTTGATACCAGAGCGTCTGCAGCACCTTCCGCAACGTCGGCCCTTCCGTGTAACGACGATGCATCAGCCGTGACACGTACTGGAGGCTCACGTCGCCGGTGAGCAGTTCCTCGTGATTGAGCACGCGTACGCCGCGGTGCCGATCGATCTTGTGGCCGTCAAAGGTGAAGTTCACTTCCTCGACGCCGTGACGCTCGGCGCAGGCGCCGAAGGAAGCCTCGGCGCCTGGCGCGCCTCCGCTGAACAGGATGCAGTCGCTCGGTTTCATCGGAGGCAATGATACTTGGTCCGGCTAAAGCCGGACACTACATCAGCCTATCGGAGCGGCAACCAGATTTCAGTACGCAGCTCCGATGGCGGCACGACGCGCGCGTCGTTCAAGTACTCCTCGATGCTCGGCGCATGAGCCGGCTCTTCGCCGCTCGTCGGAAGCCACGTGCCGTACAACCAGGTGTACGGAAAGTGCAACTCGGCGTACGGTCCGACGTGCAGCGTCACCGCATATCGTCCGCCGCGGATCTCACGCACCTGTAATTCGCCGCTGGGCGTCTTGCCATCGGGCAGCGTGACACAGGCGTCGGAGCGCAGTGCGTCACGCGGTGTGGACGCGGGATCGTCGTAGTAGATGCCGAACGATCGCGTCCATGGTCCGAGGAGTCCCTGGCCGCCGGCCATCGCCATGAGGCGCTCGAACGTGCTGCCGATGTTCATGTACTCCCCGTGATGCGCGAGCGCCGCCACTCTGAGTACTGGCGTCTCTCGAATCGTCGCGAGATAAGTGGTCGTCGTATCCATCGCGTCCTCCGCTCCTGTAGGGCCAGTCTTGTCAGACCGGCCCGGTGTGGGTGATGGAACGAACGACGCACGATAGCGCGCTGGCGGAACGCCATACGCCGCCTTGAAGGCTCGGGTGAACGCCTCCTGGCTGCCGTAGCCTGCTCGCCGCGCCACGCGCGGCACCGGCAGTTCGCCGGTGATGAGCTCGACGGCCGCGCGGTGCAGTCGGAGCCGACGTACCGTCTCGGCCGCCGTCTCACCTTGCATCGCGTGATAGGTGCGATGAAAGTGGTAGGGCGACATCGCGGCTACCTCGGCCAGCCTGGCCAGGTCGAGCGTGTCATCGAGATGATCGGCCAGCCAGCGGAAGACCCGCTCCAGCCGCATCGCGTAATCGCTGCGCGTCGTGAGCCGTTCGTTCATGGAGCGATGATAGAGATGCGATTTTGACTTAGGTTGCGAACTTACGACGCCATGCACAATGCTCAATGCAGAATGCAGAATGCCCAACCCGGAATGACCAATGCCGAGTGATCGAGTGTTTCGCGCCGGCGACGAGATCGAAGACCTGTGCCGCGCGTGCAAGACCGACCGTTCGCATACGGTCATTGTGGTGGACGAGACCGGATGGCCGCTGCGCGTGCAGTGCGGCTTCTGCCAGAGTCAGCACAACTATCGCGGTGGGCCTCGGATAGTTGCGAATTCCCAACGCCCAACGCCCAACGCCCAACCACTCCCAACGCCCAACTCCCAAGCGTTCCCAAGGCCCAGAGCCCAAAGCCCAGAGCCAAACGCCCAAAGCCCGGAGCCAATCGTCAGTGATCGTGAAAGGACCGCACCGCCCATGTCGCTTCAGGACCGTTCCGACGATCTCGAACTGCTGCTGCGCCGCATCATTCGCGAGGAGGCGGGCATCACACCGGTCACGCCGGCGCAGAAGTGGCGCGGCGGCACGATGGTGCTGAAGCCAGGCGCGCCGGGTCTTCAGGAGAAGAGCTGGCCGATCGAGACCTTCTTCCACAAAGTGGTGATGCTGCGGAATCGGCTGCGGACGCTCGAGCAACAGGTGAATGCCTCGGACCTGCCCGAGGACGTGAAGCTGAAGCTGCAGGGATATGTCAGCGGCTGCTACGGATCACTCACCAGCTTCAACGTGCTGTTCGCCGATGAAAGCGATCAGTTCAAAGGAAGCGGAGGGGACTAAGCAGGTCTGAAGACCCGCTCTACGCGGGCTGCAACTCGAAGAGCGTCACTTCCGGACGCACGTTGATACGCACTTGCAGAAGGTGGCCGACACCGCGGCTGATATACAGCATCCGATCGCCGGACAAATCGAAAACACCTGACGTGTAACGTCGATTTTCAACCGGCAACAACGGCGGCGGCAGGAACGGCGGCTTGCACTGACCACCGTGCGTGTGGCCGCTCAACACCCACCCCTGATAACCCTCCCAGCCTGGGCGATCGACCGTGTCGGGATTGTGGCTGAGGACGACGGCCGGGCGATCGCGTTCGAGCGCGGCGAGTGTACGAACGGGATCGAAACGATGCGCCCACAGTTCGTCCATGCCGGCGATCTGCAGCCCGCCGATTTCCGCCACCTCGTTCCGCAGCATGCGAATGCCGAACGCCTCGAGTTGGCTCGTCAAGCGCGCCGCGACTTCAGGGTGCGCCCAGTTTGGACCGTAATCGTGGTTGCCGAGAATGCCAAACGTCGCCAGCCGTCCGCGCGGCGCGTCCGCATACACGCGTGCGGCGTGCGTGTAGACGTCCGTGTCGTAGCTGGTGAAGTCGCCGGTATAGACGACGATGTCCGGGCCGAGTGCGGATACGCGATTGAACGTGTCAGCGATGTACGAGTCGGCGACTCGCGGTCCGACATGAAGGTCACTCAACTGAGCGAGCGTGCGGCCACGGAGCGATTCAGGAAGCCCCCGAATCGGCAGCGGCCGCCTGACCACCTCGAGCCAGTGCGGCTCGACGAGCCACGTGTACAGCCCGACCCCGGCGCCTGCCACGGCGGTCGCAGCAGACGCATACACCAGACGGCGACGCGTGATGAGCGTCACGCGTGATGCAGGTTATATCGAGGTCGCCGCGACACTGTTGACTCGCTGGCGAACGGTTTCAATGTCGCGGACCGGACGAACTTCGATCGTGCCCGTCTGTGCCCACGGGAACTCCGCCGCCATCCGGACTGCCTCGTCGATACTCTCGGCTTCGATCACATTGAAACCGCCGAGCACTTCCTTCGTCTCCGCGAACGGTCCGTCGATCGTCGTCTGGCGACCGTTGCGAATGCGCACGGACTTCGCCGCACTCGCATCCTCGAGCATCTGCGATTCAATCAGTCGCCCGGTGTGTTTCAGTTCGTCTGCGTGCGACAGACAGTGACGCATCTTGTTGTCGAAATCGCCGGGAGGCAGCGAGTCGAGCGCAGCAGGATCGTTGTAGACGAGCAGGATGAATTTCATATCGGTTCCCACAGTTCTAACGGATTCCCGTCCGGATCGCAAAGCGAGACGAGTTGAGGCGGGTCTACAGACCCGCCTCGACGAACTGTGGTGTGGGCGCCGTTGGCGTCGAAACCGGGGACACATCGTGGCTGATGTGCGTCTCGGCCGTCTCCCACTTCACGAGCTTCAGGTCCTTCACGAAGATCGCGTAGATGACCGGCACGAGCACCAGTGTGACGAACGTCGCCACCGTGAGGCCGCCGATCTGCGCGTAGCACATCGGCACCCACCGCGGACCGCCATGCATCGCGAGCGGGATCAGCGCGATGACCGTCGCCGCCACCGTGATGAGCACCGGCCTCAATCGGACGATGCCCGCGTCGAGGAGTGATTCTTCGAGCGACTCGCCTCGTTCGTGTGCCTCCTCGATGAAGTCGAAGAGCACCACGACGTGACTGACGATCACCCCGATGAGACTGGCGATGCCGAGAAACGCCATGAACCCGAACGGCGTGCCCATGATGACCAGGAACCCGAGCGCGCCGCCAATGCCGAACGGAATGCCGGCGAAGACGATGAACGGCTTGGCCGCGTGCTTGAACTGGATGACCAGCGCCAGGAAGATCATCGCGGTCGACATCATCATCACGCGCGCCTGATTGCGGAAGCTCTTGACC
>JBKPRH010000325.1:0-13500 GCA_046765795.1 Acidobacteriota bacterium
GCACGTGTTCGTCGCGGGAGCGCTCGCGACTGACGTCGCCAACTCACTCAACGCGGCGAGGACCTTGTCGGTCATCTGCGCTGAGCCGGTGTTGACGATGGCGGTGCCGTCGCGGCCGACCGACGCGGTGATGTTTGTGCCGTCGGCAATCAGCATGTAGACGTTGCCCTGTACCGGCATGACATGGACCTGTCCGTCTCGCGGGCTCTGATCGGCAATGCGTTTGGTGACGTCGTTCGCCGATTTCGAGACCGGCACAGTCAGCGTGTTCAGCGTCGCGCTCTTCGCGAGCACTGACCGGTACTCCGGATAGATCGTCTTCACGCCGCCGCGTATCGGCTCGAACGGAATCCACGACTGCGTCTTCAGGAACTCGCCGATGCCACTGTTCTGCCCCGGCAGGAAGTGTGGCACCCAGTGGCGATCGCGTCCGCCGTTCTCGGCAAACGACGACCCGCTGCAGTTCTCCGTCGCCGGACCAGCATTCGGATCGTAGGTGTAGGTGATCGACAGCACGTACGGCTCGTCGAGATAGATCGGATCGTCCACCACCTGCAGAATCGACAGGATGTCGTCATGCCGCGTGATGTACTCGGTCATCGTCAGCATGTCTGAGGTCTGCGGCCCACCGCGGCGCAGATAGCCGTCCTTCAGATGCGTCGTTGTGACCTTCAGCGTCTGGCCGACCCATTCGCCCGTTGAGAACCCGCTCCAGCTGTGCGGTGCCCAGGCCGGTGGATGTGGCCGGCCGTCGACGAAGATCGGCCGATCGAGCGAGCGCATGAACTGCAGGCGGTAGCCGACGATCTCCCGCGAGATGGGATCGAGATCTTTCAGAATCCTTGCACCACCAACGCCGCGCCACTGGTGCGGCGCCGAGTGCGGCCGGCATTGATACTCCGGCGTGCCCCAGATCGATTCGGGCGTGGTGTCCGCGCGGAGACGTCCGGCTTCGTTGAGCGCGAGACCGAGATAATCGGCCAACGGCGGCTGGCCGGGATCTTCGTTGCTATCGAGCCGCCATTCACCGGCGATATCGGGTGGACGCGCACCGCCGCCCTGGGCCGCGACCCGCAGATTGAGGATCGTTGCGGCGGCCACCATCAGCACAAGGCCGACGGCTCTCAGCCGGGTCCGCGTCGTCATTCCACTTTGGCGATTCGCTCGACGCATAGGTGCGCAGATTATGGACGTACGAGTCGCGCGTATCAAGAACCACGCAAATGTGGCTGCTCCCGCATTTAGGTGTATTGACTTCCGGCCCGAGCCAGAGTGCAATGCGCCCGCCTCCGCCTTCGGTTTCGACGGGGGCTGGCCCGCTGACCCGTCAGGCGTCGGCGCGAGTTTGGGAGCACCAATGACCACATCACATCCGCTAGCGACCGTACGGACACTGCTCTTCGCCGCGCTCTGCCTCAGTTTTCCTTCGCTTTTATATGCCCAGTCGATCGCCGGCACGGTTCGCGACACGTCGGGGGCCGTCCTGCCGGGCGTCTCGGTAGAAGCCACGAGTCCGGCCCTCATCGAGAAGACGCGGTCGGTCGTCACCGACGCGAACGGTCAGTTTCAGATCATCGATCTTCGTCCTGGCACCTATACGGTGACGTTCACGTTGCAAGGATTCTCGACCGTCGCGCGGCAGAATCTCGAGCTGAGCGGCGGCGGCGTAACGACGGTGAATGCCGAGATGCGGGTCGGTGGCATTCAGGAAACGTTGACCGTCACCGGTGATGCGCCGGTCGTTGACGTGCAGACCAGTACGAGCCGCGAGCAAGTGCTGAGCAACGAATTCGTGCGAGCACTGCCTGCGTCGCGGGGCTACGGCAACTATCTCGCCGGCGTGCCGGGCATTCAGGGCACAGGGCTTGGCGCGAGCGCGACGCCATCCAACAACTTCTTCACAGCGCGCGGCGGACGCAGTAGCGAAGGCAACATTCAGATTGACGGCATGAACGTCGGGTCCTCAGTCGGCGGTGGCGGTGTGTCGGGTTATCAGTACGACATGTCGAACGCGTCCGAGGTACAGGTCACGATCGCTGGCGGCCTTGCCGAAGTCGATCGCGGCGGTCCGGCGTTCAACATGATCCCGAAGACGGGCGGCAACACCTTCAGCGGGTTTTACTTCGCGAGCCTGGCCGGCAAATGGTCGCAAGGCAGCAACATCGACGCCGAACTGGAAAGCTATGGGTTCGTCGATCAGGCGGCGTTGATTCGCAACTGGGACACCAACTTCGCGTTCAGCGGACCAATCCTGCGCGACAAGGTCTGGTTCTTCGCCAACGCCCGGACCATCGGCACCTATCAGGACGTGCCCAACCAATACGGGAACCTGAATGCGTCCGACCCGAATGTATGGCTCTACGCGCGCGACACCAGCGTGCACGTGCGAAACTCCAACTCCAAGAAGGTCGTCGCCACACGCCTGACCTATCAGGCCACGCCGCGCAATAAGCTCGGTTTCTACATCGACTACACGAAGAACTGCTCCGGCGGATCGTACGCGCCAGACAGCGGCCAGTGCCGCTCGCCCGGGGACGGCTGGACCGCGTCGGGTCCTGGCATCGGTCCTGGCGTGCCCACCTCGTCACCTGAGTCGGGAACGATCTGGGACCATCCCGCGAAGATCATGCAGGCGACCTACTCGGCGCCGTGGTCGAGCCGCGTACTCGTCGAAGCCGGCTTCTCGTCGTTCTGGACTGAGTGGGGTGATATTCGTCCAGTGGGTGCAGCCGTCGATCAGATTGCCGTCACCGAACAGCTCTCGAACGAGATTACCGGCACACCGAACTCGAACTTCATTTATCACGGCTGGCCGGCGACGTCGGGCACCATTCAGCAGAACATGCAGTATCGCGCGTCGCTCTCCTACGTTACGGGCGCGAACAGCTTCAAGGCCGGTTACCAGGGCGCGTTCATGATCGCCAAGACACCGAGTTTCCTCGGTCAGCAGATCAGCTACCGTTTCAACAACGGCGTTCCCAATCAGTTGACGCAGCGCGTCGGCCCCACGATGACGAGCAACCGCACGGTGCCCGACGCGTTCTACGTCCAGGATCAGTGGACGCATTCGCGACTGACACTGCAGGGTGGCCTCCGCTACGAGCACGTACGCAGCTTCTTCCCCGATGGTGAGAACGGCGTCGTCGAGGCGCATCGGTTCGGTCCGGCGTTCACCTTCCCGCGAACGACCGGTGTTCGTGGCCTCAATGACATCACGCCCCGCATGGGTGCCTCATACGACCTCTTTGGCAATGGCAAGACCGCAGTGAAGGTCAGCATGAGCAAGTATCTGCAGGCGGCGTACAACGGCGACGTCTACACGATCAGCAATCCGGCGGTCACGCTTCAGCAGACGACGAGCCGCGGGTGGACCGACAGCAACCGTAACTTCGTCGCCGAATGCGACTTCATGAATCCCAACGCGAACGGCGAATGTCAGGCATGGACGAATTTGAACTGGGGACAGCAAGGCCAGACGACGACAGTGAATCCCGACGTGCTGGAAGGCTGGGGCAAACGCAATTGGGATTGGCAGTTCAGCGCCGGCATTCAGCATGAACTCATTTCGCGCGTGTCGCTCGATGTGAGCTACAGCCGCCGGTGGTGGGGCAACTTCTTCGTCACGCACAATCGCGCGCTGACCGCAGGCGACTATGACGAGGTCACGCTCACTGCGCCGAGCGATTCACGTCTGCCAGGGGGCGGCGGCTATCCGGTCACCTTCCTCACGCGCAATAACAACTCCCTGCTCGGTGCGACCGACCCGTACTACACGTCGACGGCTGACTTCGGTGAGCAGACGAACTATTGGCAAGGCGTCGATGTGTCGGTGAATGCCCGCTTGAACAGCGGCCTGACGTTCCAGGGCGGGACGAGCAGCGGACGAGGCTACAGCGACACGTGCGACGTGCTCGTTGGACGATACGGGCGACCGATGACACCGAGTACCGCCACCGTCGCCGCGTCGGGTGTGATCGATGGGCAATCAGCATGTAGTGCCGGTGAGCCCTGGATTACGACCGTTCGCGGTCTTGCGTCGTACACCATCCCGAAGGTCGATGTGCTGATCAGCGGCATCTTCCGTTCGCAGGCGAACGTGCAGCCCGGTGGTGACGTCGCGACCAACGGCGCCTCGCGATCGGCGAACTTCGTGATGACGGCCGCGCAATTCCTGGCCGCGACCGGGCGCCCGCTGCGCACCGGGGTCACGAGCGAAACCGTCAACATCTTGCTGCCCGGAGCGATCTATGGTGATCGAGTGAACAACATCGACCTGCGCATCGCGAAGGTCCTGCGCTTCGGGGGCACGCGTGCGAACGTCGGCGTCGATTTCTACAACCTGACGAACGCGAACACCGGGACGACGTTCGAAGCGTCATACGATCCGGCGACGAACGGTACGCGGTGGATGCGGCCGACGGCGGTGCTGCAGCCGCGGTTCGTGCGGTTCAACGTCCAGTTCGATTTCTAGTGTGTAGTGTCCGGCTTTAGCCGGACTGAAGGCCGCCACTCACACCTGACGCTGCAGAGAACACTCACCGTGTTCTCTGTAGTGTCCGGCTTCAAACAGACGATCGGGCACGTTCGAGTTCACACGCTGACTGCACGTGCTCATGACACACCGAGGCACAGAGGCACTGAGGATCTTAGGCACGCGCAATCAGTGTGGGATGCCCTCAGGAAGCAGTCGCAGGCCGGAACCGCTCGAACAGCGACCCGGCCAGAACGAACATCACCATTACCGGCACCATCGACGGAGGCGCGGTGATGCCGACGCCGACCAGCGGCACGAACGCCGCCATCAGTGACCAGATCCCCAGCATGACGACCGCTACGCTCACCTCGTGGCCGCGCCAGCAGAAGGCGCTGCATCGGCCGATGTGAAATGGGGCGGCCGCGAACAGCACGGCGGCCTCGATCGCGTAGGTCGCCGCCCCCGGAATCGGCGGCCAGTCGAAGCGGATTCGCAGCGCATCCGTCAGCAACTCGAGACCAGTGTGGTTGGCCAGGACATAGGCGGCGCCCCACGCCAGCGTGACGACGATGTACGCGCCGAACGCGATCGCGAGGCTGAGCAGCATGTACACGAACCAGCCGGCTGCGCAGTAGATGGCCATCGCAATCGGCGCCCTCATCAGATCGCGTCCAAGCATCGCGAACCAGAGGCGCGTGACCGATCGCCAGAACCACAAGCGACCGCGCTTCGCCTCCTCCATCAAGTCGCCGACGAGGGAGCGAGCGCGTGCGGTCGATCCGACCAGCGACAGCAGCGTTTCGGCGACGACGTCCTTACGCACGCGCGCCGCCCGGGAGAAGCAGCCCCCTCATCAGCCGCTGAAAGGCACGCTGCGCGCGTGCGACGGCGTGCACCCCGCGAGGCGTCACGGTGAAGTAGCGCTTGGCTCGCCCGCCGCGTTCAGGCGTCGGATCGCCGTACGTCGACGTGACCAGTCCCTTCTCCTCGAGTCGATCAAGCGTCGTGTACAGGGCGCCAGGCGCGGGTTCACGCTCCGTGCACTCCGCGATCTCATGCCGTATCGTGACGCCGTACGCCTCGTCTCCAAGGCGAAGGATGGCGAGCAGGACGACCTGCTCGAACTCACCGAGAGGGGGCGTGGCGGCCATTTAAACTACAGTGTAGTTTGCTGGCCGGTCGCGATGCAACGGAGATGACGAAGATAACGGAATTACGGAGGAACGGAGAAACGGAGTTTTTAAATTGCTGATCTCCGTTAACTCCGCTTCTCCGTGTGGATCCGTTACCTCCGTGTCCTCCGTTACCTAGAACGACAGCGTCGCGTTGAACCGCGCGAGCCGCGGGTTCAGGATAGCCGTCGGCTGCAGCCAGGTCGCCCCATTGTTCGTGTATAGGAACGTTTGCTCGTAGGTGGTCGCCGTGTTCCAGTTGAACAGGTTGTAGAGGTCGAACCCGACGTCGAGACGCCTGCCGCAAAAGCGCAGGATCTTGGCGAGCCTGACGTCCACCTCGGTGCGCCGCTCCAACGGATAGAGTTCGCTCGGCGCCAACAGATTCACCGTGGTGGTCTGAGCCGCCGACGCACCGGCCGGCAGACGACCGAGCAAGGTCTGCACGACGGTGTTCGGAATCTGATAGTTGCCATTGAGCGAGGTGCCGTTGCTGGCGTTTTCGCTCGCGGTGGTGCGCGTCGATCGAATCGTCGTGCTCGCGAGCACGTCAATCTTCGGAACCGAGTACGACGCGAGACCGCGGACAGAAGTGAGCCACGGCTCGCTCACGTCGCAGCTGTCGAGACGCTGTGCGGTCGTGCCCGAGATCGAGAGCTGGGGCCGCGCTTCCCATAGCGCGCAGGTGTTTCGCACGCCGCGACCTGTCGATGTCCCCATCTGCAGCGTCAGCCGGTTGGCCATGCGCGCCGTCGCGTTCATGTCCACGCCATGCCAGTACGCGGTGCGCGTCTCACCAGCGACGGTCTCTTCCTTCGTCATGAAGCTACGCGAGCCGCGCGCAGACGCAGCCGGCGTAATCGCCACGTACGACGCTGTCCCACCCGCGTTCGGCAGTTCTGGATGATTCGGCACGGGAACCGTCCACACGTCGTAGTCGGCTGGACCCGCGAACTCGTTGTAAGTGGCGAAGAAGTTGCCCCAGCTGCGGCGGTTGTAGCCCACGTCAACCGAGACACCGGGCCTCACCTCGTGCTGGACCGACACGCCGTAGCGCCAGTTGTACGGCCGCACGCCCCAGCCACTCAGAATCGCCGGGTCCACGCGGGTCGTGTTCGGATCGGTGTTGCCGAAATTCAGATTCGCGCCAGTCAGCGCTCCGCAGACATCACCACCGGTTGCGCTCGTGTCCTGCGCAGAAGGGCTCAGCAGGTTGCAGTCGACGGCGAAGTTGCCGTTCGAATCGTTCCAAGCACGGTTGGTCACCGTCCGCACGAAGTTGCCGGCCGGGCTCTGTGAGGAATAGATCCCGTCAGCCGTCGCCGCGGACAAGTAGCGGCCAACACTGGCCTTCAGTGCAGTCTTGCCATTGCCAAACAGATCGTACGCGACGCCAAAACGCGGGCTCAGATCGTGGTAGCCCGTCACGCTTTCCGTGCGCGGAAACCGGATCGGCGTCGAGCTGAATCGGCTCGTCTGATCCGTGCCGTTGCCCTCGGCGGGCGCCCAGCTGTAGACGTAGTCGTATCGCAGCGCACCTTGCAGCGTCATCCGGCCGCGCGTCCACTGATCCTGCAGGAATATCGAATGCGCAACCGCTCGATTGGCGTTCTCGAAGTCCTCG
This sequence comes from Acidobacteriota bacterium, assembly GCA_046765795.1. Taxonomy (GTDB): domain Bacteria; phylum Acidobacteriota; class Vicinamibacteria; order Vicinamibacterales; family UBA2999; genus Gp6-AA40. The sequence continues at coordinate 7,271 of JBKPRH010000325.1, forward strand.
GTGATCGTGTAGTTCAGTGAGGTCGGACACAGGCGCGTGCCACTCTGGACGACGCACGAGGCGGTCGCCGGCGCGGTGGAGTTGAACGTGTAGCGCATCAGGCTGGGATTGGTGTAGTTCACCCAGTCGTATTTCATCTCCGTGCCGGTGTATCCGAGCTTCGCGCTGTGGCCGCCCGTCACGTACGACCACGACGCGCGCCAGTTCCACGAGATCGTGTCGTAGACGCCCCACCCGTACGGGGCGCGATAGGAACTATTCGCACGACCGTAGATGTTCGAGGCCTCCTGCACGCCGACGAACCCCATCGGCGAGTCAGGCGGCATGTGGCCGGAGCCGATGATGCCGTACCAGAAGCGCGAGACGGCGGCGTCTACCAGCTGGTTGTTGGACAACGGCGAGGTCCACGTAGCCTGCGTGAGGCTCACTGGACCGTCCTGGTAGCCTGGCCCTGCTTCGGGGGCAATCGTCTCGGCACCGAACGGCGCGCCGATCCAATTGTCACCACGCACGCGGCATCCGTCGGCCGTCGTCGTGAGCGTCGATCCGAGACAGCGATACTGCGGCTGATAGGAGAATGTGACGCGATTCTTCGGCGTCACCTGTCCGGTCAATCGCATGGACAGGTCGAACTTCGATTCCGTGAAACGCGTCTCGACGCCGGGCGTTGGCGCGTACCCCCACCTCGTCGCATCTCCGAGATTGGAATTCGGCGCCATGCCGGCCGCGACCACCTGCGCGATCCCGATCGTCCGCACGTTGCCGAAGAACCAGAACCGATCGCGAAGGATCGGGCCACCAAGGGCACCGCTGCTGTCCCAGTTCTTGCGGACGGTTGGCGCCGTTGGAATGCCGCGCGCCCGCAGATCGTCGGTGACGTTATCCGACTGCAGACCTGATCGTGTGCCGCTGAAGAATGCCGATCCGGCGAAGGTATTGCCGCCGGAGCGCGGAATGATATTGGCCACGGGCCCGCCAGTTTCCGACTCGCCGAGGCCACCGCCGACCATCACCTGCATTTCCTGTGCGTTGCCGACGTCGAACGCGAACTGCGTCACGCTGTTTTGCCCGAACGGACCGTTGACCGAGACGCCATCAACGAAGACGCGCCCTTCCGTGCTAATCCCGCCGTGCGCGGAGAACAGCGCCATGCTGGGCATCAACGCATTGGCATTGACGCCGGGTTGCACGACGAGTCCCGGAGTCGCATACAAAACGCCCCCGTAGTTGCGCGTGATCGGAAGCGCATTGATGGTCTCGCTGTTGATGACGGTCTCGCGTCTCGTCGTCTGCGTATCGACGACGGGTGATGCGCCGGAGACCGTGATGGTCTCCTGTAGCGAGCCGAGTCGCATCTCGACGTTGATCGGAATGACGCCTGAACCGGAAACGCTCACGTTGTCCCGCTTGACCGTGGTGAACCCGGTCAGCGCGAACGTGAGCACATAGTCGCCAGGCGGGAGCGTGACGATGCGGTACTGCCCAGTGCCGTCGGTGACGGCTGAACGCACTTTCTCTGTGAGCGCCGTGCTAGTCGCCTCGACATTGACCCCAGGCAAAACGGCTCCTGAGGTGTCGCGCACCACGCCGGCAATGGTCGCTTGCCCGAACGCCATCGCAGATGTCAGATGAAGACCCACGAGCACGCCGAGAATGACTTTGATGGGTTGCCTCACTTATGCCTCCCGTTTAGTTCGGACTTATGCCTCCGTTAAGTGCGGATGACGTATATGCCTGCGGCCGAGTCATGTCAAGCATGCGTCACGCTCGTGTCACGGTGGTCCCATGGCGATCGTCTTGCACCCTTCTGGACCTAAATGGTCCGAATGGACCGGGTTTCAGGAGGAGCCTGATGCATTACAGCAAGCTGATGATGGTTGGCCTCGTCGCACCTGCACTCGTGCTCAGCGCGTGTAACCGACGCCCCGAGTCCCGTGAGCCTGCGGCGCGTAATGAGGCGACACAGACCGCTGACGAAGCGGCGAAACGTCAGCAGGAACGTGCTGATGACATCTCGCGACTCGACAAGCGCGTGGCTGAGATCGAGCGTGAGTACCAGAAGGCGAATGAAAAGGTCGTCGCCGACAAGAAAACGCCCACTGAAGGGTTGAAAGCCGAGCTCAAGGAAGACGTCATCAACGTGAAGGAAGCGGTGAACGACCTCAGGACGACGACGCCTGAGAACTGGTGGAATCGGCACGAAGAGGCGATGCGCCGAACAGCCGATGACGTCGAAGCCGACGTCGCGAGGTTGGCTGGACAGGTGAAGCCGGCGGCGCCAAAGACAACCGAGAACGCCCACGGCGATATCGTGAGCACGGCCCCATTCACCTCACAGCGCGACGAGTTCGTCGCGGCGATGGGTGCACGGGTCGATGCCATGAAGCAGGCACTCGACAAGGTCAAGGCGAGTGGCCCGAAACAGACGGAAGTCGACGACGTGCGCGCCCGCATCAACAAGCTTGGTGACGATGTGGACCGTCTGAAGTCGGCGTCCGCCGATGATTGGTGGGACGTGACCAAGGCGCGTGTCACCGAGTATGTCGATCGCATCGATCGATCCGTCAATCGTCTGGACGATCGGGGCTAGGGGCGCACGTCAAAACGCGTGCGCGGTCAGAACGCGGGGTCAGAACTCGAAGACCAGACCACCGGACGGGACGATCGGCATGAGCGACTCGGTCGTCTCGAACACTCGTCCCGCCCGGTCCACCGAATACGAACTGTTGCGAAGGTTCGTGCGATTGAGCACGTTGGCCACGTCGACGAAGAGCACCAGCCGACGGCCCGACCAGTTGAAGGCGCGGTCGGCTCGAACGTCGAGGCGCGCGTAGGCTGGCAGGCGAAGCGTATTGCGCTCGTTCGCGAGACTCGAGAACAGCGGCCGCCCCCCCTCGATCAACGGATTCGTACCGAGTGACGCGGGTGCCGTACCGATGTACCCCGCAATGGGATAGTTGGAACCATACCTGAACCGGGCGCTCACACTCGAGCGGCTCGACAGTCGGTAGTTGCCGTACAGCGACACGGTGTGCCGCTGATCGGCATCGGCCCAGAACTGCTCTCCCGTCTGCTCGTCGGTATATCGAAGCCGACCGTAGCCATATCCCGCCCAACCGGAAAAGCCATCAGCGGCATCGCGCCTGACCACGGCTTCGATCCCGCGAGCCCGCCCACTGAGCGCGTTGACCCATGGCGCGTTGAAGAGTCCGGGCACGAGCGCGCCACTCGGAGCACGATGTGGCTCCGAGCCTGGAGTCCAGAGCACGTCGCGTTCCTGGCGGGTATACGCCGTGAAGAGAAGACGGATCTGACGCGGCAGCGAATGCTCGATGCCGGCGTCCACATGCACGGCACGCTCATCCTGCAGGTCGCGGCCACCGCCATGAAGGCCGTACACCTGATCGAGGTCAGGAAACTGGCGATAGAGCCCGCTGCCTCCGCGAAGGCGTGTGCGCTCGGAAAGGCGGAACTCGGCGTTGACCCATGGTGACGAGTCCGTCGAGCGTGTGAGCGTCCAGCGGTCCACACGCACACCTGGGGTGATCGTGAATCGTGATGAGAGACTGAGCCGGACCTGTCCGTATGCCGATGCGGCGTTCGTGTGCTGGTCAAAACTATTCAACGTGACCTGGCCGCTCGTCGGCGAAATCTCGCGTGTGATCGCGTAGTCGCCGTTCAGCCGCTGGGCATCGCCACCGAATTCGAGGACCAGGTTCGAGGACGGTGCAAACGAGCCGTCCACGCGCCATCCGAGCTCGCTGAACCGTGCTGAGTCGAGTGTCTCCCCGGTGCGGTTGTCGTTGTTGAATCGCAGACCAGTCGAAAACACACGCTGCGTGATGGCCACGCGCGGGCTCGGTAGATAGCGCCACGATACCGACGTGAGCCACGCGCGGCTGATGCCTTTGCGGATCTCGTTGACGCCGATATCTGGATCGCCTTCGTCGAATACCGCCCTGCCGCCGAGCACAGCCACGGACAGTTGATGCTGCGGCGTGAGATCGTAGACGGCCTTCCCCTGCGCATCGACGAAGCCGAAGGCGAACCCGGCATTCGGATCGATGCGTTTAATCAGGTAATCGAGATAGCTGCGTCGCACGGACGTCAGCCACGATCCTTTGCCGCCGGCGATCGGCCCTTCGCCAAGGACGAAGGCGCTCGTCCCGCTCAAGCCTGCACGTCCACGAAACTGATCGCGGCTGCCTTCGCGAGTGGTCATATCGATCTGCGCGCCGAGACGACGACCGGTACGCTGCGGGTAACTGCCCGGCAGCAGCGCGACGCTGCCCAGCGTGTCGCTGTTGATCATCGCGATGGAGCCACCGTCGGTGATGCCATTGACCGAGTGCAACAGATATTGGGTCGGCACACCATCCACGACCATCCCGACATAGTGGAACGGGTTTCCTCGAACCGCGAACTGGCTGTAGAAGTCGTCGGTGGCTGTTGCCGCTGGCAAGGACTGCAACGCGCGTAGCGGATCATCGAGCACCGCCCCGCGCAGGTTCTCGAGCTCGCGGCCATGCAGTGACGTGCTGCCAGGCACTGAATCGGACTCCCCTCGCAGCGAGCCAGACACCGTCAGACGTTCGGTGTATGCCCCGGCGCCTTCGGAGAGTCGAATGGTGAGGTCGATCGGCGCAGCGGCGATCTCCACGTCAGTCTGGAGCAGCGCATACCCGATCACCGATGCCGTGATGGTGTGCTTGCCGCGAGGGACGCTCATGCTGAAGCGGCCCTCGTCATCCGTCTCGACAAAGACCGACTGGTGCTCGACGTACACCAGCACGCCTTTGATCGCTTTCTCCGTTCGATCGTCGATGACGATTCCCGAAACGAGTGTTTGCGCAGAGGCGACAGAGGCGAGGCAAACTGTCACTAAAAACGGACCAATCAGCCTGTCGTGCATCATGCCGGGTGGCATTAGCACGTCCGATGCCAGTCGAACAGGATGTTTTATCGCGACGTGGGGACGAGACCGACCGCGCGAAGCGGCGCACCGCTTCCTCCACCGATCTTCATGGGCAACGCGATCACATACGCCCCCGTGACGGGCAATCGCTCGAGCGCGGTGAGATTCTCGAATGCGGGCACATCGCGCTCATAGAGCACACGATGCGTCTCGAATAACGTGGACTGGCCGTAGTCGATGCTGGCCGTGTCGATACCGATCGCGCCGATGCGTCTGTTGGCAACGATCCAACGCGCGGCGTCAGGATGGAGCCCGGGGAAATGCAGCAGCTTCACTCCTTCTTCTCCCCGCGTTGCCGTTCCGAGATACTTCGCCGCATCCGGCCATCGTTTTGAGAAGCCAGTCCGAATGAGGACGATCGCGTTGTCGGGGATCGCCCCGTGCTCCTTCTCGAAGCGCGCGACGTCTTGGGTCGTCACTTGATAGTCTGCGTTCGCCTCGCTCTGTGCGGTGACATCGATGATGAGCGCGTGACCCATGAGGCGGTTCAGTGGAATCGCGTCAACCGCCTGATGTCCCTGCGCGAAATGAATCGGCGCATCGATGTGCGTGCCGCCGTGCTCGGACGTGAACAGGCTGTTCGCAGCGTAGTAATACCCTCCCGGCGTGATGCCTTCCGCATCCTTGCGAAGCCGGAAGCCTTCCGCAGTCGGCCAGTAGATCGTCTGCGCGTCGTAGGTGTGCGAGAGATCGACGAGCTCCCCCTGCGGAAACGCCGGCGACTCCGGTCGTCCACACGCAGACGTCACAAACAACAGCGATAACGCAATCGTGCAGGTCTTCATTCGAGCGATTCTATGCGAGGACTTTCCGTGCGCCTTCGGACGATCCGTCTCACGACATCCCGTGGCGCGCGTGTCCCCCGATGCCACCGAACCCCGTGTGAACGCAAGGATTCGCTGGCGCGACTCTTGCCCCATGCCGAGACATGAGGACGAGACTCTCTTCGGCGATGGCGCGGCTCGTGATCGTGATCGCACTGGCTTGGGCGGCACCAGCCCTCCTCGCTGTTGACGTCAAGATCGATCACGACAAGGCTTTCGATTTCAAAGCAGCACAGACCTGGACGTGGAGCGCTCCGCCTGGCGACGTGAAGATGGCCCGCACGCAGGAGGACAACCCTGAAGCGATGCGGAAGATCGCCGAGCCAGTGATCGTGTCGGCCGTGGGCAGCGAGATGACGAAGCGCGGCATGAAGCAGGCGCCCGGGGCCCCGCTCACCGTCACGTATTACCTCCTGCTCTCTATCAACCAG
>JBKPRH010000326.1:0-16900 GCA_046765795.1 Acidobacteriota bacterium
CGTTTCGCGAGGACCTGTATTACCGCTTGAACGTCGTCCACATCGAAGTGCCGCCCCTGCGCGATCGTCGCGGCGACATTCCGGTGCTGTTGAAGCATTTCCTCTCGATGTTTTCCACGGCGCATCGGCTTCCGATGCCAGAGGTCGCCCCCGATGCGATGCAGCGCCTCGCCAGCTACGACTGGCCGGGCAATGTCCGCGAATTGAAGAACGTGGCGGAGCGGCTCGTCGTTGGCGCGCGATCGGGCCGCATCGAATCGACCTCGCTGCCCTCCGATGTCTCGACTCGCGGCACGCAGAGCACGCCGCGATCGGATGTCGCCCTGTCTGCCTCGTCGAACTTCATGAGCGCTCCAGGTGCGCCGGTGGCTTTCAATCTTTCGGTGCCGGCAACCTCAGCGACACAGCAACAGCGTCTCGATCGACTGATGAAGGACCGCGTGTCGTTCTGGTCGGAGGTTCATGAGCCGTTCATGAACCACGACATCACTCGAGAAGACGTGCGGCACCTGGTACGGCAGGGCTTGGCGCATACCCGCGGCAACTACAAGATGCTGGTTCGGGCGTTCAATATGGATCCGCGCGATTACAAGCGATTCCTCAGCTTCTTGCGGACCTACGAGTGCCATGTGTCGTTCCGCCCCTTCCGCATGATGGGCGACTGCGCTGAAGACACGAATGCCCCGATGGCGTGTGCGTAGGGGCGACGCAAGTATGGCCTCTGCGGCCCGGCGTCAGTGCGGTTCGCCTTGCGTGTCGGAAGACCGCGAGCGTACGATTTGCTCGCGTGTCACGCGAAGGGCGATTTGAGTTCGACCGTGCATACCTCGATCGGCTTGCGTCGGGAGATCCGGAAACGGAGCGGCACTTTACCCGCTATTTCGGGGATCTCCTGTCGATCAAGCTGCGCTCGCGCCTGCGCTCGCCGGCCCAGGTCGAGGACGCCCGGCAAGAGACGTTTCTGCGTGTAATGAAAGCGCTTCGCCAGCCTGGGGGCATTCAGTCCCCCGGTGGCTTTGGCGCGTTCGTCAACAGCGTGTGCAACAACGTCTTGTTCGAGATGTATCGCTCCCATTCGAAGACAACACCGCTCGAGGAGGAGGCTGGCGCGGCATTGCCAGACCCCGGCATCGACGCCGAGATGGCAGTCGGTCTGGACGAGGATCGGGCCCACGTCCGCGCCGTGATGCAGACGTTGCCTCAGAAGGAGCGTCAGCTCCTGCATTGGCTGTTTTTCGAAGAAGCGGACAAAGACGAGGTGTGCCGGCGGCTGGATATCGATCGGAACTACCTGAGAGTGCTGCTGCATCGGGCGAAACAGCGGTTCAAGACTGAATTCGTCGGGTCATGAAACGTCTAGGGACATTCCCGCACTAAGGTGCAGAACGCCATGACGCATCAACAAGCACTCGACGGATTGGCCTCGGAACGGTACCTCCTCGACGAGATGTCCGAGGTCGAACGCTTTGAATTCGAAGAGCATTACTTCGACTGCGCCGAGTGCGCCGAGGATGTGAGGCTCGGCGAGATGGTTCGGCTGGAGGCCCGGCGTTCGGGACCGGCCATGGCCGCCAACCCCCAGGCGAGTCGCGCCGCTGTTGTCCTGACCAGTCCAAAGTGGTGGCGTCGTCCGATGGTCGCGGCGCCGTGGGCAGTGGCCGCGACCCTCGCGATGGTGGTGGGTTACCAGTCGCTAGTAACGGTGCCTGGTCTTCGTGATGCCGCCGGTTCGCAGTCGATCGAGCCCGTGATGCTTCGCGGCGCCACACGTGGCGCTGCAACGACCATCACTATCGCACCGGGTCAGCGATTTGTTGCTCTGTCGGCCGACCTGCTGACGCCGCCGCAGTCCTCGTCTTTGGCGTACGAGATTCTCGATGCGAATCGATCGGCAGTGACATCAGGCCGATCCTCGGTGCCTGCTTCCGGAGCGCCGTTGATGCTGCTCGTTCCTGTGGATGAGCTGCAGAAGGCGGGACGTTACACACTCACGCTTCGCGACAGCGGTCAGAACGCGGTTATCGGCGAGTACGAGTTCGACGTATCCTACTGACCTCTCCTGAGAACTCGTATGGATTTGACGCGACGGTTCGTATTCCGTGGCAATGCGTCTGCTATCGCCGGCCAGATCTATCGGCCCAAGACGATCATCGTTGATGTGAATGGCGGCGCCAGTTCACTCGGTGTGTCTGGCGGGCGCTCGCAGTCGAAGGTCAGCGGTGCGTCGTTCGGCGACATCATCACCTTCGGTTCCGCCATCACGCTCGCTGAAGGACTCTTCGACGATGAGAAGCACGCCGCGGCGGTCACCGATCACAAGGGTCGACAGTCGCAACTGAGTTCGACGACGACAGTCACTGCCGAAACGCGAGAGATCTCCGTGGGCCTCAAGCCGGTCGTGACGATCAAGCGGGTGCGCGGGACGCTCGTCAGCCGCAGCTCGGTGGCTGGCAGTGGTGAGCCCGCGATTGCGCCGGCGCGTGACACCACCATTCAGGGCGTGATGATCGCGGGCAATCCGCTGACCGTGAATCTGAACATCGGGCTATTTCAAAAGTACGACACGCGATCGAGAGTGCTCGCGGCAGCGGACGATCTGAAGACTTTCCGCGGCTACGGCAATCAGCTGGTGACGGGCGCGACTGTGGACAGCTGTGAGCCAGAGCGTCCGGGACTGACGACGCGCGACGGCGTGATCTACGCGACGATCGTCAAAGAGCTGAAGTGGGAGGGCAAGCCGCCGACCAATGCTCGGATTGACGGCCACAGCGTGATCGTCAAGGACTTCGGCACGGTGTACTTCGGCGAGTTGCTCATCAGTGACCATGAGCGTCGTTTGACGATGGCGCGGTTCGAGTTGGGATCGCCGATTGGCGGCTACTGTGACTTCGTCGACGTCGGCTCGAACGGGAGTCTCTTCCCGTGAGGCACGTGGCGCTGTGCGGCGTGCTGATCCTCAGCATCGCCGCCTGCGCCTGTCGGTCTGAAAGTCGAGTTCAGCGACTCTACGACACGGCCACAGCACAACTCTGGCGCGGCGAGCTAACGGAAGCTGCGGCCAGCGTGAAACAGGCGGAAGGGCTCTCCGAACCGAACTCGAAGTGGTCATGGAGGCTGACGCTCCTTGGCGCTGAGATCCATCTCGTAGCCCGCGAACTGCGTGAGGCGAGTGTCGCGCTTGCCCCATCGCCGCCCGAAGCCGCCGGGTTCGAATGGCACGCCGCAAAACATCGTTACCTTCAAGGGCAGCTCGCGATTCTGCAGGGCAAGCTCGACGATGCCAGTCGCCTGCTAAACGAGGCTTCCCGCCTGGCTGCACACGTGCCGGCGATCGATGTCGCGCTGGATGTTGGAGCGATGCAAGGTCAGGTTCGGATCCTTCAGCACAACTGGGATCAGGCCGACCAGATACTGAACGACACAGTTGTCAACGCGCGGCAGCAGAACGATCGCTACCACGAGGCGGTGGCGTTGCTGAACCTGGGTACCGCACACCTGTTCCGCAATCGATTCGATCACGCACTGCAGTACTTCGAGCGCATCCTCGCCTACAAGGACTTGGACGACCGTCTCGTCTACTCCGTGGCGCTGACGAACGCGGGCATCTGTTATTACCGCCTTGGTGATATCGACCGCGCGATTGACGCGCAGACGCGCGCCGTGACGAGTCACGAGCGCCCCGGCCGCCCACGCGTGTTCTATGAGCGTGCGCTCGGAGAACTCGGGACCACGTATCTCGTGAAGGGCGACATTGGCAGTGCCACGATGTACCTGCGGAAGGCCATGGATGTGGCGAAGGCGGGCGGTCTATCTGCTGACGCGTCGCTCTGGGCGGCAAACCTCGCCAACGCACACATTCAACGTGGCGAATGGCAGCAGGCCGAAGCGGTGAATGCCGAAGCGACGCGCCTCGGCGGCGACCGCCCAGATCTTCACGCCGGTGTTGCCGCGGAGATCGCACTGGGTCAGGGCCACTTGGAGGATGCGTCCCGTTTGTTTCGCGACGCGCTTGCGTTGGCGAAGGACAAGCCGTCGATGCTGTGGTCGATGTACGAAGGCCTCGGCCGCACCGCGGTCGCCGCGAAGAAACCAACTGATGCTGAGCGACATTTCCAAGCGACGCTCGATGTGATCGAGCGAACGCAGTCGGATTTGCTGAAAGCCGACTATCGACTGTCGTTTCTCACCCGCCTGCTCGGCTTCTATCAACGCTACGTCGATCTCCTGGTCGATGAGCGCGATCCCGACCGCGCCCTTGCCATCGCTGACTCGAGCCGCGGACGTGTGCTCGCTGAACGACATAGCATCAACGCACCCAACCGCGTGACGCCGGTCGATCTTCGGCGGACCGCCGCGCAACTCGATGCGGTGCTGCTGTTCTACTGGATTGGCGATCGTTCCTACGCCTGGCAGGTCACCAGGGATCGCATCCGTTTTGTGCCGCTGGCCGTGAACGCGGCGGAGGTTGATGCGATGGTCAAGTCGTATCAGCAGTCCATCGTGACATCACTCGCTGATCCGGTGAAGAGTTCATCGTCACCGGGGGACGAGATCTACGCGACGTTGATTGCGCCTGTGATCGACAGCGTGCGCGGCGGCTCGCGCGTCGTGATCGTTCCTGATGGCGCGCTTGCGCGGATCAACTTTGAATCGCTTCCCGTACCAGCGCCGAAGCGCCATTACTTGATCGAGGACGTCGAGGTCGCGGTCGCGCCGTCGCTCGGCACGCTGAGCGCGCGCGTGCAGCCGCGTGGCCGCAAGCAGAGTGACTCGGTGTTGCTGATCGGCGATCCCGTGTCGAGCGATCCGTCGTTCCCGCAGTTGCGGTATGCATCGGCTGAGATGAGCGCCGTGTCCAAAGCGTTTGCGGGACGCACGTCGGTTTATCGCGCCGATCAGGCGACCCCCGCACGATACCGCGAGTCGATGCCAGAGCAGTTCGGCGTGGTGCACTTCACCGCGCATGCTGCCGCGAACGCCGAAAGCCCGCTCGACTCGGCGGTGATCCTGTCGAAGGACGGCTCCGGCTACAAGCTCTATGCGCGCGATGTTGCCGAGCAGCCGCTGTCGGCCGGCCTCGTCACGATCTCCGCCTGCCGCAGCGCAGGGGAGCGGACCTATGCGGGTGAAGGTCTGGTTGGATTCGCGTGGGCGTTCCTTCGCGCCGGCGCCCAGCGTGTGGTCGCCGGACTCTGGGATGTGGACGATCGATCGACAGCCGATCTGATGGGACACGTGTATGCCGAGATCGCACAGGGGCACACGCCGTCAGCGGCGCTTCGCCACGCCAAGCTCGCGATGATCGCCGCCGGCGGGGCTGCCGCGAAGCCGTACTACTGGGCGCCCTTTCAGTTGTTCATCGGCTCGCGCGTTGTGCCTTGAGGCATTGGGCATTGAGCATTGTGCATTCTGAGTTAGGGTAGTCCGCATGCCGTTCCGCTACGAAGAGTTCGATCTGTCCGGCGTGCGCACCTACCCGCTGTCGTCGCGACATTCGAAGGCGCGCGCTGAGGATTTCGCGCGACCGGTGCAGCGCGGCGGATCGTTTGCGACATGGTTCGACTCGCTGCCGGCAATCCTTGGTGGCGCAGATCTGCGGCGCGTGGTGCGCGCGATCGTCGAGGCGCGTCAACGAGGCGCCGGTGTGATGTGGGGAATTGGCGCGCATGTGATCAAGACGGGCGTGTCGCCAGTGCTCATCGATCTCATGGAACGTGGCTACGTGTCGGCGCTGGCGATGAATGGCGCAGGCGTCATCCACGACTTCGAGATCGCGCTCTCGGGTGCGACGTCAGAAGACGTGGACGAAGCGCTTGGCCCCGGTCGCTTCGGGATGGCCGAAGAGACAGGACGTCTGCTCAACGAGATCGTCGGCAGTGCATCGACTCGTGGACTGGGATTCGGACAGGCCGTTGCCGGGTACCTCGCCGAATCGAAACCGGCGTACGCCGAGCGCAGTCTGCTCGTCGCCGCTCATCGCCTGCACGTGCCGGTCACCGTACACGTCGCGCTCGGTACCGACATCGTCCACATGCATCCGGATGCGTCGGGCGCGGCGATTGGCGACGCGAGTCTTCGTGACTTCCGCTACTTCGCTTCGTGCGTCGCCAACCTGACCGGCGGCGTGTATTTGAACTGTGGTTCAGCTGTCGTGCTGCCCGAAGTGTTTTTGAAGGCGGTGGCGCTCGCGAGAAACACGGGTGTCTCGCTCGACGGATTGACCACCGTGAATATCGACTTCGTGCGTTTGTATCGTCCGCAGACCAACGTCGTGTCGAGGCCGGTGGCAGGAACAAGCGGGGTTGGAATCAATCTCGTGGGGCATCACGAGATCCTGATCCCGCTGATCGCGGCAGCCGTGATTGAGCAGGAATCAGGAATCAGGAATCGGGAATCAGGCGCGGGCAAGGCGTGAGGAATCAGCGCCGCAGGCCTCAGGCTGGGCTGGGGCTGATAGAATTGAAGATTGTGCCGGAGTAGCTCAGCCGGTTAGAGCACGCGTCTCATAAGCGCGGGGTCGGCAGTTCGAGTCTGCCCTCCGGCACCACTGATTCCTCACACCCGAAGCCTCAGGCCTTGCCCAGGCCTGAGTCCTGATTCCCGAATCCCGAGGCCTTCAAATGACGAGCCTCCTACAGCAGGTCCGGCGTACCATCCGGCGACATGCGCTGTGTCCGCCTGGAAGCCGTGTGCTCGTTGGCCTTTCCGGAGGCTCAGACTCGGTTGCGCTGACGCTCCTCCTGCGCGCGCTCTCGGAACACGGCGGCTTCAGCCTCGTTGCGGTCGCGCATATCAATCACCAATTGCGGCCAGATGCGGAGCGCGACGAGCGATTCTGCCGCGAATTCGCTGCGGGAATCAGCGTGCCGATCCACGTCGAGGCCGTGGACGTCAGGTCGTATGCGGCGTCACAGCGTCTCTCGATTGAGGATGCCGCACGACGGTTGCGCTACGAGTCGCTGCGCCGATGTGCCATCGAGATTCGCGCCGATCGCGTGGCCGTGGGGCATACGCGCGATGATCAGGCCGAGACGTTTCTTTTGAAGCTGATCCGCGGCGCGGGAATGACCGGTTTGGGCGGGATTTATCCTCAGCGCGGCGACGTCATTCGACCATTGCTCGAAGTGTCCCGCGCAGAATTGCGTGAGTATCTGAAGGGAGCCGGGCAGGCGTGGGTCGAGGACGATACGAACGCCGATCTAAGGAATCCACGCAATCGCATTCGTCATCGGGTTCTGGCTGAATTGAATCAAACGGCTGGAGCCGATACGACATATGCGATCGCCCGCGCGGCCGGGCTTGCCCGCGATGACAGCCAATGGCTCGACGAGTTGTCAGATCGGCGCTTTACTGCCCTGGTCAGAGAGGCTCCCCACGGCCTCGATATCGATGCCGCTGCCCTGGATGAAGAACCCCCACCGGTGCAGCGCCGGATTCTTCTCAGAGGCCTCAGGATGGTCGGAGACGGCCGCGAAATTGGCTTGGAACACGTCGAATCGGCACTCGGAGTTGCGGCTGGGCTTTCCGGTGGCGCGGACGTCCCTGGGGGGCGGGTGGAACTTCGGCGCGGAAAACTGGTCTTACTCAGAAGGGAATGAAAGCTAGGCCGGGTCTCGCGAACAAAGTGTTAATCTTATTAAGGGTTTTCCCCAGACAGCTGGTTGGAGGGTGGTTTTGAATTCAACGCTTCGTAGCTTGGTGTTCTGGATGGTCATGGCCGTTATCGCGGTCCTCGTCTGGAACTTTTCGACCAAGTTCCAAACCAGCGCCAAAGTCATCAACTTCACGCAATTCCTCACCGCGGTCGAAAGCGGCCAAATTGCCTCCGTCACGATCACCGGCAACGAGATCGCCGGCGTTCGCAAGGATGGCGAAACCTTCCGGAGCTACGCGCCGCCTCAGTACGAGGGGCTGGGAAACCGGCTCTTTGAAAAAGGCGTCGACGTGACCGGACGGGAGGCGACGACCAGTCCGTGGGCGGCGCTGCTCTATAACTGGGCTCCCATTCTGCTGATGATTGGCTTCTGGGTCTTCATCATGCGGCAGATGCAGAGCGGTGGGAATAAAGCCCTATCGTTCGGCAAGAGTAAAGCGAAGCTGTCGTCCAGCGCCCAGAAGAAGGTGACGTTCAAGGACGTCGCCGGCGTGGATGAAGCCAAAGAGGAGCTGCAGGAGATCATCGACTTCCTGCGCGAGCCGCAGAAGTTCCAGAAGCTCGGTGGCCGCATTCCGAAGGGAGTCCTGCTCATGGGACCTCCCGGAACCGGGAAGACACTCCTTGCCCGCGCTGTTGCGGGTGAAGCGAACGTTCCGTTCTTCTCGATTAGCGGTTCCGACTTCGTCGAGATGTTCGTCGGCGTGGGTGCGTCGCGCGTCCGTGATCTCTTCGAGCAGGGCAAGAAGAACGCACCCTGCATCGTCTTCATCGATGAAATTGATGCGGTCGGCCGTCATCGTGGAGCAGGACTCGGTGGTGGACACGACGAGCGCGAGCAGACGTTGAATCAGTTGCTCGTCGAGATGGACGGCTTCGAATCCAACGAGGGCGTCATCCTCGTTGCCGCGACGAATCGTCCCGACGTCCTCGATCCCGCGTTGCTGCGGCCCGGCCGTTTCGATCGCCGCATCGTCGTCAATCGTCCCGACGTGAAGGGCCGCGAAGGCATCCTCCTCGTCCACACCAAGAAGATCCCGCTCTCTGATGATGTGGATGTGGCCGTCCTCGCGCGTGGCACGTCAGGCTTCTCGGGTGCGGACCTTGCGAACCTGGTGAACGAAGCCGCGCTCAATGCCGCGCGCTACAACCAGAAGGTCGTGCGCATGCACGACTTCGAGTTCGCGAAGGACAAGGTGCTGATGGGCGCCGAGCGCCGCTCGATGATCATCAGCGAGGACGAGAAGCGTGTGACGGCGATTCACGAAGCCGGTCACGCGTTGCTCACGGTGATGCTGCCGCACGCCGATCCGATTCACAAGGTCACGATCATCCCGCGCGGGATGGCGCTCGGTCTGACGCAGCAGCTGCCGATGGACGAGAAGCACAATTACTCGCGCGAGTATCTCGAGGATCAAATTGCGATCCTGCTCGGCGGCCGCATCGCCGAGGAGATCACGATTGGCAGCATCACGACCGGTGCCGGCAACGACCTCGAGCGCGCAACCGATCTGGCGCGGCGCATGGTGTGTGAGTGGGGCATGAGCACCACGATGGGTCCGCTCACCTTCGGCAAGAAGGAAGAGCAGATCTTCCTCGGTCGCGAGATCGCGCAGCACCAGGACTACAGTGAAGACACCGCGCTTCGTATCGACCAGGAAGTGAAGCGATTCGTCACCGACAATTACACCCGCGCGCACGAGCTCATCACCGAGCACAAGCAGCGGATCCTCGACATGGCCGACGCGCTGCTCGCGCGCGAGACGCTCGATGCCGATCAGGTGAAGCGCCTCTGTGCCGGGCTGCCGCTCGATGAGCCGGCGTCGGCGACGGGTTCGTCTACGCCGACCGCACCACGCGAATCGAAGCCGGCGAAGGAACGTCCAGCGCCGTCCATCGTTCCGCAGATTCCTCCACGGCCTGTGACACAAGAGTGAGGCCGTAGGTCAAAGGTCAAACGGCAAAGGCCAAAAGTCAGGTCAATTTTCAGCAACCACGCCCACTTCGGTGGGCGTTGTTGCGTACGGGCCTACACCTCCATTTTGACCTTGACCTTTGCCCTGCACCTGCGCCTTTTCCCTGACCTTTGACCTTTGACATTTGCCTTTTGACCTGACAAGGTTCCATCCCGATGTATCCCCGTCGTCGATTCACCATCCCGCTGCGAGGGGGCCGATCGCTGGTTCTTGGCGAGCGCACCTTGGTGATGGGCATCATCAACGTCACACCCGATTCCTTCTCAGACGGCGGGCAGCTGCTCGATCCAAAAGCCGCGATCGACGCCGGCTTGCGAATGGTTGAGGACGGCGCGGATCTGCTCGACATCGGCGGTGAATCCACCAGGCCGGGTGCACAGCCAACGCCCGAGGGCGAAGAACGACGGCGGATACTGCCGGTTATCGAAGCGCTCGCCAGGCGAGCTCAGGTGCCAATCTCCGTGGACACCTACAAGGCCACCACGGCTGACGCAGCGCTAGCGGCGGGCGCCGCGATGGTCAACGACGTCAGCGGTCTGCGATACGAGCCGGACTTAGCGTCAGTCGTCGCTAAACATGGCGTACCCGTGGTGCTGATGCACACGCGGGGGCGATCACGCGACATGTATCAGCAGGCGGTCTATTCGGAAGTCGTAGACGAGGTTCTCGACGAGGTCCGAGAGAGCATGGCGTTTGCCGCCGGCGCCGGCATACCCAAAGAACACATGCTCGTGGATCCCGGTCTCGGATTCGCAAAGGAAGCGCCGCATAGTTTCGAGGTGCTCTCGCGTCTTCACCAGTTCGCCGAGCTCGGTCGTCCCATTGTTATCGGTCCTTCCCGCAAATCATTTCTGACCAAGCCCCTCGGACGTCGCGATGGTGACGCCGGAACACGCGATTGGGCGACCAGTGCCGCGGTGACGGCGGCCGTCCTGTGCGGTGTCCACATCGTCCGCGTGCATGCCGTCAAGGAACTGGCTGAAGTCATACGCGTCGCCGACGAAATCCGGAAGTATCATCGCGATGTCTGAATGATGGATTGGCTCACCGAGTTGCTTCGCCGCCGGCCCGCCATCTCGTGGTGGGATCTGCTAGACGTGGCGCTCGTTTCGATCCTGATCTACGAGCTCCTGCTCCTGATCCGCGGTACGCGCGCGATGCAGATGGCACTGAGCGGCGGCTTTCTGCTCGCGCTGTTCTTCATCTCGCAGTGGCTCGACCTCGAGACTGTCAACTGGGTGATTCGCAATCTCGCCACCTACATGGTGTTTGCGATCATCGTCCTCTTTCAGGCTGACATCCGACGGGCGCTGGCGCATTTCGGCCGCGCGCAGTTCTTCAAGTATTTCGAGCGGTCCTCGAGTGACGATGAGACCGTCGAGGAACTCGTGGTGGCGGCGACGACCCTGGCCGCGCGCCGGGTCGGCGCGATCATCGTCATCGAGAGGCAGATCGGGTTGCGCAACTACATCGAGGGCGGCATTCCGCTCGATGCGACGGTGACCTACGATCTGCTGACGAGCATCTTCCAGCCCAACTCGCCGCTGCACGACGGCGCGGTGATCGTCCAGGGGAACCGCATCGCTGCTGCGGCATGCTTTCTTCCGCTATCGGTGAATCCGCGAGTCAGTCGTGAGCTTGGCACACGTCATCGCGCCGCGCTGGGTCTCACCGAGGAGAACGACGCCGTCGCGATTGTGGTGTCCGAAGAGAGCGGGGCGATCTCGCTCGCGATGGGTGGAAGTCTCGAGCGTGGCGTTGAAGGCGCGATGCTGCGGCGGCGTCTCGAAACGCTGCTGAACATACGACACCGCAACGATACGCGTCCGCGTGAAGCGCGCAGCAGGATTGCCTGATGGCCATCCGGCTCTTTCAGAATCTCGCGCTCAAGATCGTCTCAGTGATACTGGCGGCGTTGCTCTGGCTGATCGTGTCCGGCGAGCAGACGGTGGAGCGTGTGCTGCGCATTCCTCTCGAGTACACGAACATCCCGGCGCAACTCGAGCTCGTGGGCGAGCCGCTGACCGTCGTCGATGTGCGCGTGCGCGGATCGTCTGGCACCCTCGGGCGGTTGTCGGTGGGCGAGCTGGCGGCGGTGCTGGATGTGCGATCGCCCCGTCCCGGACAGCGGCTATATCACTTGACCGGTGCCGATGTCCGTGCGCCGTTTGGCGTCGATGTCGTCCAGGTCGCGCCCTCGTCGATTGCGCTGTTTTTCGAGAGATCGTCCACGAAGAACGTGCCGGTGCTGCCTGTACTCGAGGGCCAACCCGCCGAGGGGTTCATGGTGGACAAAGTGACGGCAGACCCGCCAACGGTGGATATCGTCGGTCCGGCCAGTTCCCTCAAGTCGCTCGCGAGCGCGGTCACCGAGGCCGTCTCCGTCGAGGGCGCGTCAAAAACCGTGGTCGAAACAGTGACGGTGGGCCCGGCCGACCCTTCGGTCCGCCTGCGCGGTCCGCAAACGACCGCACGTGTAACGGTCGCAATCGTTCGGGTCCGATAAGCCATTATTGAAGCGATGAGACAGCTGTTTGGTACTGATGGTGTGCGTGGGAAGGCCGGAGATCCACCGCTCGATGTTCCGACGATCCGGCGGCTTGGCGCGGCGCTGGTACGTGTGCTCCGTTCCGTCTCGAGCGAGCGACGCGAGTCGAATGGGCCGGTGATTCGCGTACTGGCCGGTCGCGACACGCGCGAATCGGGCGGCTGGATCGAGCGGGAACTGGCGTTCGGTATGCGTAGTCAGGGCGGGACACTCACGAGTGCCGGCATCATCCCGACACCCGCGGTGGCCTATCTCACGCCGCGCATGGGTTACACGGCCGGGGTCGTGATCTCGGCGTCACACAATCCGTTCGAAGACAACGGCATCAAAGTGTTTTCGGGTGCCGGTGAGAAGTTCACCGAATCGCTCGAGCGCACCGTCGAAGCAGTGGTCGCCGACACGTCATGGTCGGTGAGCGATGGGGAAGCGGGTCCTGTCGAGCTAGTGGATCTCCGCTCCGAATACATGACGCATCTGCGCGAGATTCTCCCGCCCGACACACGAACCGCAGGGATGCGGTTGGCCGTCGATTGCGCAAACGGCGCGACGACAACGGTCGCGCCGCGACTGTTCGAAGATCTCGGTTTTGACGTGCGTCATATCGGGAGTCAGCCTGA
The DNA here is from genome assembly GCA_046765795.1 of Acidobacteriota bacterium. GTDB lineage: Bacteria > Acidobacteriota > Vicinamibacteria > Vicinamibacterales > UBA2999 > Gp6-AA40. The sequence continues at coordinate 12,796 of JBKPRH010000326.1, forward strand.
CGGGAAAAACATCAACAACGGATGCGGGTCCACCGCACCGGGGTTGCTGGCGAAGATGGTCGTCGAAGGCGGCTTTCCAATCGGCGTCGCGTTCGACGGCGACGGTGATCGCGCGATCTTCGTGGACGGCACCGGCAAGGTCGTTGACGGCGACGCGGTGATGCTGATGTGCGCGAAGCGCATGAAAGCGGAAGGTCGACTGAAGGGCAACGCGATCGTTGCCACCGTCATGAGCAATATCGGTCTGGAGATCGCGCTCAAGAACGACGGCATCGGCATGGTCCGTTGCGCGGTCGGAGACAAATACGTGATGGAGGAAATGTTGCGGCGCGACTTGTCGCTCGGCGGCGAGCAGTCGGGCCACATCATCTTCTCGGACTATCTGTTCACCGGTGACGGGCTCGCGACATCGTTGAACGTGCTGCGCACCATGGCAGCGACCGGCCGTTCGCTGGCGGATCTCGCTGCCGACCTCACAACCTACCCGCAGGTGCTGATGAACCTGCGCGTCAAGGAGAAGGTCGATCTCAAAACGCTGCCCAGTGTGGCCGAGGTCATGTCCACCGTTGAGGGTCGACTCGCGGGCAACGGGCGCTTGCTCGTGCGCTACTCCGGCACTGAGCCGCTGCTTCGTGTCATGCTCGAAGGGCAGGACGAAGCGGAGATTCGGAAGTGGGGCCAGGAAATCGTTGACGCGGTAAAAGACGCACTCGCGTAATGCAGAATGCAAAATGCAAAATGCAATGAGAACGCTGGGGTTTTCATTTTGAATTTTGCATCTTGCATTACACGCTCATGATCCGCCTCTCCGTTAACGTCAATAAAGTTGCCACCATTCGCAATTCGCGCGGCGGCGCGGTGCCGTCTGTGCTCGATGCAGTACGCGTCTGCGTCGATGCCGGCTCGCCAGGTATCACAGTCCATCCGCGAGCCGATGCGCGGCACATCACGATGACGGATGTGCACGAGATTTCTGAGTGGCTGAAGACGTTGAATGGGAAAGTCGAGTTCAACATCGAAGGCGATCCGCGTCCGGACCTGTTGCACCTGGTCCACGCAGTAAAGCCAACGCAGTGCACGCTGGTGCCGGTGAAGCCTGGCGAGATCACGAGTCAGGCCGGATGGTCGCCGCACACGCCGCGTGAGGAGATGGCGGCCGTGGTGCGTGGTCTTCAGAGTGACGGCATCCGCGTCAGCATCTTTGTTGATCCTGAAGAGGCGCCGATTCGATGGGCCGCGGACATCGGCGCGGATCGCGTGGAGCTCTATACGGAGCCGTTCGCGCGTGCCTTCGAGCATGGCGAAGCTGCTGGCCGCGCGTCGTTCGAGGCTTACGCCACGGCCGCACGCCTGGCCGCATCCCTCGGCCTCGGGATTAACGCCGGCCACGATCTTGACCTCGAGAATCTTGTCGTGTTCCGGCGGCTGCCGCATCTTGATGAGGTCTCGATCGGCCACGCCCTCGTCAGCCATGCACTTTTCGTGGGCCTTGAGCGTAGCGTCCGCGATTACCTGGAAGTCCTGTCGGTGAACTAAGATCAGGCTTTCGGCTCTGGTCTTTGGGCTCTGGGCCGAAGTGCCCGAACCCAAGCCTAAAGTCTAGAGTCCAAAGCCTAAAGCCCTAATGAAAGCTGACTCCATCGCGTACGTCATCGCCGGCATGTGCTTTGGCGTGATCCTCGGCTGGGTCATCGGCACGCAGCAGGCGCGACGTCCCGCACCTGTGCCGGCGGCACAGGCCGCGGGTGCTGAAAACCAGACGGCAGGTAACCCCCGGCAGGCGCCGACCCTTGACGAGGGTCGCGTGCAGGCGTTGACCACGATCATCAAAAGCGACCCGAAGAATTTGGATGCTGTTGTCCAGCTCGGAAACACCTATTTCGATGCCGAGCAGTGGGAGAACGCGATTCAGTGGTATCGGCGTGCGGTCGAGCTCGATCCGAAGAACGCCGACGCCAGCACCGATCTCGGTGTGAGCCTCTATTACACGAATCGTCCGGACGAAGCCCTTGAACAGTTTGAGCACTCGTTGAAGGTGAGCCCGCAGCACACCAAGACACTTCTTAACAAAGGCATCGTGCTAGCCTTCGGCAAACGTGACCTCAAGGCCGCCGCCGCGGAGTGGGAGAAGGTCGTCACGCTCGCGCCGAACAGTCCGGAGGGTCAGGCTGCCCGTCGCGCGCTCGAGGGCATCGCGTCCGCACATGCCGGAGGCGGCGCGACGACGAACCAGTGACCAGGTTCCTGCTCATTGCGGTTCTCCTGCTCCTGATCGCGTGGGCGTTCTGGAAAGTCGTTGACGGCATCATCGAAGCGTTCGGCGGTCTGCCAGCGTCAAGAAGCAAGTCGCCGGTGAAGCTTGTGCGCGATCCGGTGTGCGGGACATGGGTGTCGCCGCGTGAGTCGCTCGGCCTTCGCGCCGGCGATACGACACACTACTTCTGCTCCGACAAGTGTCGGGCGAAGTTCGCCAAGGGTTCGTAGAGCGCACGCTTGAGCGTGCGCGGGAACGAATGAGCACTCGCCTCGAAGAACAGACGCGCGCCGAGATCGTCGAAGCCGGTCGCCGTATGTACGCGCGTGGCTACGTGGCGTCGAACGACGGCAACATCAGCGCGCGTCTCGACGAGTCGCGGATCCTCACCACGCCGAAGAGCGTCTCGAAGGGCTTCATGACGCCGGACATGATGGTGATCGTGGACTACGAGGGCAAGAAGCTCTCGGGAGACCGCGATCCCTCGTCCGAGTTGCCGATGCACCTCGAGATCTATCGCAACCGGCCCGACGTCAACGCCGTCGTCCATGCGCATCCGCCGCTGGCTACCGGATTCGCCGTCGCCGGCATTCCGCTGACGCGGGCCGTGCTCGCGGAAGTCGTGACGACTCTCGGTAGTATTCCGATTGCCGAGTACGGCACGCCGTCTACGGCCGAATTGCCGGCCGCGGTCCGCAAGTACATCAAGGCGCACGACGGTCTGCTGCTGGCGAACCACGGTGCCGTTACCTGTTGCCGGTCGGTAATGACCGCTTACTACAAAATGGAGACCATCGAGCACTTCGCCAAGATCAGCCTGGTGGCGAGGCTGCTTGGTCGCGAGCATCTCATCTCGCGCGAGGAAGTGGAGCGCTTGCAGGGGCTTCGCGGGATGTACGGGATCGCGGCGCCTGCGCCGCTTTGTGCCGACCCCTCGGAGCTTGGCGGGGGCGACCAGATCCTGTGTCAGATTCTCGAAGCACCCGAAGCGGGCTCAGCGAGGCTCGTTCCGGACTTCGAGGCGACCCTGCGTCAAGCAAGCAGAGACGGGGAAATTCGGCTAACATACGGCGAACTCACGGCGCTCATTGCCGACGCCGTCAAGAATCTCAGAGAGTAGAGTAAAGATGGGTGAAGCGCTGGGGATGGTGGAGACCAAAGGTCTGGTCGCGATGATCGAGGCGGCCGACGCGATGGTCAAAGCCGCAAAGGTCACGCTGGTCGGCTGGGAAAAAATCGGCGCCGGGTATGTGACGGCGATCGTGCGCGGCGACGTCGCCGCGGTCAAGGCAGCCACCGACGCGGGCGCAGCCGCTGCACGACGGGTCGGCGAGCTCGTGTCCGTGCACGTGATTCCACGGCCACACGCCAACCTCGAGGACGCGCTCCCGATCGGCAAGTCCAACGCCGTCAAGGCCTGATCGCTTTTTAATCCCGCATGATCCTGGCCCGCATCGTCGGGACGGTTGTCGCTACGCGGAAAGATCCGCGGCTTGTCAGCAATAAGCTGCTCGTGGCGCGCCCAATGGACCCGCACGGCAAGGCGGAAGGCAACTATCTGGTCGCCGTTGATACGGTCGATGCTGGCGTCGGCGAGACGGTGCTCATCGTGAGCGGCAGCTCGGCACGCATGGCGTCGGGTATGAAGGATTGTCCGGTCGATGCCGCGATCGTTGGCATCGTCGATTCCGTCGAGGTCGCCGCCGGCGACTGACGCGTAGGGCGCGTCCTTGTGGACGCGTAGCGAAAGACCGGCCGCAGACACATGCAACTCGCAAAGGTGATTGGTGACGTCGTTGCCACGCGCAAGGACGAAGCGCTGCACGGCATCAAGCTGATGGTGCTTCAGCC
>JBKPRH010000327.1:0-7602 GCA_046765795.1 Acidobacteriota bacterium
TAGCTCACTTCTGCGGTGTTGGTCGCACGCAGACCACCGATCGCCGACGTCTCATTGCCCGACATGCGAGCGCGGAGCAACCCGGGAACCGCGATTGCCGCGATGATGCCGATGATCGCCACAACGATCAGCAGCTCGATAAGCGTAAACCCTTCGTTCTTCTGCAGCTTCTTCACAACCAATCTCCTTGAGAGCGCTCGGGCCGGAAGGCCCGAAGGTATTTAATCTCCGCCGTCGTTCCGACACGGCGCCTCGTGAACGGTTCAGTAGAGAGGCAACGCGGATGCCATACGGACGCGCTAGATGACGTGTCGGCGTAACTACTTACTTTCTTTACGCTTACGGCTCAGTCTCGGTGACGAATGACTGTCGGAGTACCTGCCATTCTTCGGCGCTTTGACAAGAACTGTCAACCGGCGCTGTCAAGAAGTGGCGGTCACCTCAGATTAAACTTTTTGGCGTAGTAGCGGAACGACCGGAACGACATTCCCAGCATTTCCGCAGCTTTCGTTTGAACGCCACCGGTCCGTTCAAGCGCAAGCGCGATGTAATGCCGGTAGAACTCCTCGCCCAATGCCTCGAGGTCGAATCCCTCTTTAAGCTCGGGCATTCCGACGGACGATGACTGCTGTCCGGCCGGGCTCTCGACGCCCACGACACGTTTTGACGACCGGGCACGCACTTGGGCCGGGAGGCTTTCAGGCAACACGACCGGGGTCTGCTCCAAGGCGACGGCGCGCTCGATGGCGTTCTCCAGCTCGCGGACGTTGCCTGGCCAGTCATGGGCGCTCAGCACGTCGAGGGCCTCATGGGAAATGGTGCGCACCGGCTTCTCGATGCCTTCCGAGAACTTGTTGAGGAAGTGCTCAGCCAGCAGTGGCACGTCCTCGCGACGCTCGCGCAGTGGCGGCAGATGCAGATGAATGACGTTGATCCGGTAATACAGATCTTCACGGAACCGGTTCTCGGCCACCATCTTCTGCAGGTCCTGGTTGGTCGCCGCGATGACGCGGATGTCGGCCTGGACTTCCTCTGTCCCACCAAGACGACGGAATCGTCGGTCCTGCAGCACGCGCAGCAGCTTCACCTGCATCGTCGCAGACATTTCGCCGATCTCGTCGAGGAAGATGGTGCCGTGCTCGGCGACCTCGACAAGGCCCTTCTTGTTGGCATCCGCGCCCGTGAAGGCTCCGCGCATGTGACCGAACAGCTCTGACTCGAGCAGCGTCTCCGGTAACGCACCGCAGTTCAACGCGACAAACGGGTGCTCTCGACGCAGCGAGTTGTAGTGCACCGCGCGAGCCACGAGATCCTTCCCTGTTCCGGACTCACCGGTGATGAGGACCGTACTGTTTGTCTTCGCGATCGTCTCGATCATCTTGAAGACGGCGAGCATCGCATCGCTGCGGCCAATGATGTTGCAGAACTCGTGGCTGCTGTTGAGCGCGCGCTTGAGGAGCACATTCTCCTGCTTGATCCGCAGCGCCTCGATATGTTGGCGAACCTTCAGCCGGAGTTCGTCCATGTTGAACGGCTTGGTGAAGTAATCCACTGCCCCGAGGCGCATCGCTTCGACCGCGCTGTCGGTCGACGCAAAGGCCGTCATCATGAACGCGATGATGTCGCGATTGAGGGCTTTCGCCGCACGCAGCACGTCCACGCCCCCGACGTCAGGCATGCGGATGTCGGACAGGAGCAGATCGACGCGCTCCTTTTCGAGGGTGGTGATCGCTTCTCTCCCGTTGGCGGCCAGCAGCACGTCGAACCCGTCGCGACGAAGGACGATGCGCAGCATGTCACGCATCGACGGTTCATCGTCCACGATCAGGATCCGTGGCTTGGTGGCGGGCTCAGGCGCGGGCTCGCTGACACGCGCGGCAGACAGATGACTCATACCAATACCTTCTGCGGCTCGCTCTCACGCGTCGGGCTGATCACAGGACTCGTGCCGCGCATCGGCAGCCGCACAGTCACGACGGTCCCGGCACCGACGCGAGACGAGACATTGATGGTGCCGTTGTGGTCGGTCACGATGCGATGCACGATCGCCAGCCCCAAACCCGTGCCTTTATCGAACGAGCTGTGAAACGGCTGAAAAATCGCGTCCAGATCCTCCGGTGGAATCCCGCGGCCCTGATCCTCCACCGTCAGCAGGGTCGCGCCGGAGCCATCGTCGGCGGTCGCCGCAGTCAGCAGGAGGCGGCCGCCCTGCGCCATCGCCTTCAGGCCATTGGTCGCCAGGTTCCAGATCACCTGTCGGATCTGATTCTCGTCAGCTTCACACCATACGGGATCGGGCGGCACGTCCACACCGATCGCGTGGTGCGCCTGCACTTCCGAGCTATTGCGCAGGAGCAGTGCAGCGTCCTGCACAACTCTCCGGATATCGAGCTTCGCCAGCGCAAACCGCTGCGGTCGCGCATAGGCCAGGAATGACTTGATCGTCTCGTTGAGCCGTTCCGACTCGCGCAGGACGATGTCCATCAGCTGCGCCTGCTCGTCGTTGAGGGTCAGCTCGTGACGAAGAACCTGAATCGAGCCCGACATCGAGGCGAGCGGATTCCGGATCTCGTGGGCAATGCCGGCCGCCATCTCGCCCACCGCCGCAAGACGCTGCTGTAAGCGCGCATTCCGCTCCAACCGGCGCACGTCGGTCACGTCCTGGAAGGTGTAGAGGAACCCTGCCCGTCCGTCAGGAAACGTCAGCGGGCTCGCGGTCAGACCGAGATCGATCGAGCGGCCGTCACCCGTGCGATGTTGGGTGTCGATCCTGAGGGTTCGCGCATCGCCAAGGCTTGCCAGCCCCGTCCTCGTATCGGCCGGCAGTTGCAGCACGTCGATCGCGTCGCGCCGGATCCCTTGCGCGCTCGGAATGCCGAGGATCACGGACGCCGCACGATTGAACGTCAGGATGCGGCCGTCTGCGTCGGTCGTCACCAGTCCACTGAGAAGGCTGTTGATGACGTTCTCGTTGTACTTGCGAAGATCGCGGATCTCGTGCGACGCGTACTCGAGACGCGCGCCGGCGGAACGGACGCTGTCGGCCAACGAGCCGGCGAGCAGGGCCACCGCGAAGAAGCCACTCAGATTGATCGCGACGGTGTATCGGGCCACGCCGAGCGTTGGCAGGTCCACGACGGGCGTGAAACGTTTGGCGAGCTCCGGAAGGCCGACGTCCACGTACTGCACCAGTACGAGCGCCAGGTACAGCATCGCGCTCAGGCTCGCGACCTGAAATGCCACGCGTCGCGAGCGAATCATCGCGGCGGCGATCACCGGCAGGACGTACAGCGACGAGAAGTTACTGGCGATGCCGCCGGTGACGTGAATGAACGCCGACACGAGCGCCGCATCGAGTCCGAATTGCAGGTCCACCAGCCAGGGATGACGCTCGGCAAACCTGAGCGTCGCGAGATACACGACGCTGAGCGCATATGTCAGTCCGATGAGGGTGAAGAACGGATCGACCGGGAACGCGCCAGGGCGGCTGATTTGAATCAGGATCGCCGAGCCGAGCAGCAGCGTGCCGATTACGACACGCGCTGCAATCAGCGTCGAGAGCCGGGACCGGAGATTCACATCAACCCGTCAACTTGCTGATCAGGTCGAAGATCGGCAGATACATCGCGATGACGATGCCGCCAACCACGCCGCCCAGGAAGGCGATCATGATCGGTTCGAGCAGCGTCAGAAGGCCGGCAACCGCGACGTCCACTTCTTCCTCGTAGAAGTCGGCGATCTTCTGCAGCATCGTATCGAGCGCGCCCGTTGCCTCGCCGACGCCGATCATCTGCACGACCATCGCCGGGAAGACGTTGGTTTCCTTCAACGGAGCTGCGATCGTGTCACCGCCCTCGATGCTCTTCCGCGTCAGCATGATGGCCTCTTCAACCACCGCGTTGCCGGCCGTTCGCGCCGTGATGTCGAGCGCCTCGAGAATGGAGACGCCGGACGCCAGCAGCGTCGAGAGCGTGCGACAGAATCGGGCCACCGCGATCTTGCGCATCAGGTTGCCCAGCACCGGCATCCGCAGCACGGTCGCGTCCACGAATCTCCGTCCGCCCGGCGTGCCATAGAAGGTGCGGAAGCCAAACACCAGTGCGATGACGGCCGGAATGAAAAACGGTACGAACTGGACCATGCCGTTGCTCGCGGCGATGACGATCCGCGTCGGCAGCGGCAGCGTCGCACCAAGGCCGGCAAAGAGGCTGGCGAAGGTCGGGATGACCTTCCACAAAATGACGCCGACGACCAGGCCGGCGATCACGATGACCGCGATCGGATAGACCATCGCGGACTTGACCTGGCTCTTCAACTTGACGGCCTTCTCGATGTACGTCGCCAGGCGCTTGAGAATCGTGTCGAGAATACCGCCGGCCTCGCCCGCCGCAATCATGTTCGTGAACAGCGCGTCGAAGGTCTTCGGATGCTTCTTCATCGCATCCGCGAGCGACATGCCGCTCTCGACGTCGCCGCGAGTCGCCAAGATGACAGCGCCGAAGTTCTTGTCCGGCTCTTGCGAGCCGAGAATCTCGAGACACTGTACGAGCGGCAGGCCTGCGTCGATCATCACCGAGAACTGACGTACGAAGACCGCCAGGTTCTTCGGGTTGACACGCCGCGACTTGACCTTGGCTGGTCCGGCCGCTTTGGCTTCCTTGACCGGGTTGATTTGCGTGACCAGGATCTGTTCGCGGCGCAGTGCCGCCACCGCCGCGTCGATCGACTCGGCGGCGCGCTCACCCGAGACCGTCTGCCCGGCGCGCGTCCGTCCGCTATATGCAAATGTCGCCATTGACGTCCTACTCCGTGCGGGCGACCACTCCGTCGCCTCGATCACGAACCACTAGCTACCGAACCGCGAACCCACTAACGGGCAACAGGCTTCTGTGGCACAGCGCCACGGTTAAGGCCCGCGCCCGCGACTACACCCACACCGCGGCTAATCAGATCCTGTAACTCGTCGCGATTGGACGAGGCCATCGTCGCCGTCTCGAGCGTGATCAGCTTCTTCTGATACAGCGTCGCCAACGACTGGTTCATCGTCTGCATGCCCATCTTTTCCTGGCCGGTCTGCATCGCCGAGTAGATCTGATGGACTTTGTCCTCGCGAATCAGATTGCGGATGCCCGCCGTCGGCACCATGATCTCGAGCGAAACGACGCGGCCGCCGCCGATCTTCGGCAGCAGCGCCTGACAGACGATGCCTTCCAGCACGAGCGAGAGCTGGGTGCGAATCTGGCTCTGCTGGTGGGCCGGAAAAATATCGATGATGCGGTTGATCGTCTGCGACGCCGAGTTGGTGTGCAGCGTCCCGAACGTCAAGTGGCCGGTCTCGGCGATGCGCAGCGCCGCTTCCACGGTCTCGAGGTCTCTCATCTCACCGATGAGGACGATGTCCGGATCCTCGCGCAGGGCCGCGCGCAGCGCGTTGCTGAAGCTTTGCGTGTCGCTGTGCACCTCGCGCTGGTTGACCAGACAGCCCTGATGCTGGTGGACGAACTCGATCGGATCCTCGATGGTGAGGATGTGATCGTGCCGCTCCTTGTTGATCTTGTCGATCATCGCCGCCAACGTGGTGGACTTACCGGATCCCGTCGGACCGGTGACCAGCACCAGACCGCGCGGCCGCTCGGCGAGCGTCGTCAACACCTGTGGCAGATTCAGTTCCTGGAAGCTGCGGATCTTTTCCGGAATCAATCGGTAGACCGCGCCGACGGCGCCGCGCTGATTGAACATGTTGACGCGGAACCGCGCGAGGCCCTTGATACCGAATGAGAAGTCGAGCTCTAGCGTCTCCTCGAAGCGCTTCTTCTGCGCGTCGGTGAGCACGCTGTAAGCGAGCTGCTTGGTCTCCGACGGGTTCATGTCCGTGCCAGACAGCCGCACCAGGTGTCCATGGACACGCACCTGTGGCGGTGTAGCGGTGGTGATATGAAGGTCGGAACCTTCCATCTGCACCATCGTGTGCAGCAGTTCAGGCAACGTCATCACTTGACGGTCTCCCTCACGATCTCCTCGATCGTCGTCACACCCTCTTTGACTTTGCGCAGTCCGCTGCTTCGCAGCGTGATCATCCCGTCGTCCACGGCCTTGCGGCGGAGTTCGAGGGCGGACGCGCCGACCAGAATGAGCTCGCGGAGTTCCTCGGTCACTTCCATAACCTCGTAGAGACCGACGCGGCCCTTGTATCCCGTGTTGTTACACTTCTCGCAACCCTTCCCCTTGTTGGGGACCACTGTCTTTGCATCATCGGCATTGAAGCCGGCCTGCATGAGCGCGGCGGCCGCTGTCGGATCCGGTTCAGTGCAGTTCTTGCAGATTCTGCGCACCAGTCGCTGTGCACAAATGAGATTCAGCGAGCTGGCCACGAGGAACGGCTCGATGCCCATGTTCATCAAGCGGTTCACCGTACTGGGTGCGTCGTTGGTGTGCAGCGTGGACAGGACAAGGTGTCCCGTGAGCGCGGCCTTGACCGCGATTTCCGCCGTTTCGAAGTCGCGGATTTCGCCGACGAGGATGATGTTGGGGTCCTGACGCAGGAAGCTGCGTAGCGCCGCGGCGAAGTTGAGGCCGATGTTCTCGCGCACGAGCACCTGGTTGACGCCCATCAAGTTGAACTCGACGGGGTCTTCGGCGGTCATGATGTTCGTCTGCGGCGTGTTGATGCGCGCGATCGAGGAGTACAGAGTGTTGGTCTTACCGGAACCGGTCGGCCCGGTGACGAGCACCATGCCCCAGGGCTTGTCGATGGCGACCTCGAATTTCCGCAACGACTCGTGCTCGAACCCGAGCTTCGTCATGTCGAGCATCAACTTCGTCTTGTCGAGGAGACGAAGCACGATCTTCTCGCCGAAGAGCGTTGGCAGACACGAGACGCGGAAGTCGATGTCGCGCATCTCGCCGCCGTCCTGGAAACGGATCTTGATGCGACCGTCCTGCGGCAACCGCTTTTCCGCGATGTCCAGCTTGGACATGATCTTGATGCGCGAGGTGATCGCGTCGCGGAACTTCATCGGCGGCTGCATGATGTTGTAGAGAATGCCGTCGATGCGGTACCGGACGCGCAGTTCCTTCTCGTAGGGCTCGATGTGAATGTCGCTCGCGCCCTTCTGAATGGCCGACATCAAGATCACGTTGACCAGCTTGATGACCGGCGCCTCTTCGCCTTGCTTGGCGAGCGCCTCGGCGCTGATCTCTTCGAACTCTTCGAGGACCTCGACGTCGCCGGCATCAGCGATCGCCGGCATCTCCTCGAGTGCCTTGCTGGCCATTTCGAGCGCGCTGGTGCCGGTCTGCGTGGATCCGCCGCCGCCACCGCTGCCGTTAGAGGAGCCCGAGGCCTTCGAGTAGTACTTTTGAATCGCGTCGACGACGGCCGTTTCCGACGCCACGACCGGCTCGACGTTGTAGCCCGTCATGAACTTAATGTCGTCCATGGCGAACACGTTCGTCGGGTCGGTCATCGCGATCGTCAACGTCGCGCCTGACCGGGAGAGCGGGATGATTTGGTACTTCTGGGCTGTCTCCGCCGGAACGAGCTTCACGACCGCGGCATCCACGTCGAACTGACCCAGTGCAATTGAGGGAACGCCGTACTGC
>JBKPRH010000328.1:0-8536 GCA_046765795.1 Acidobacteriota bacterium
TCATCAATCCATCAGTTGAGATGTTCGGCGACGTTCGGTAATTGACCTTGCACTGCCGGTTTCTATAGCATGAACAGGTTGAGAAACTCTTCACAAGCATTTCCATGTCGGCGCACGACGCGACGACCGCGGAAGAGCTGATGTGAGTCGGATCGACGTCGTCTTCCGACTCGGTGGGAACCTTCGATGGACGGCTGGCTCGGCGTAGTCATCATGATCGTGCTCGGCGTTGGGTTCGCCGCCGTCATGATCGGCCTCTCTGTTCTGCTTGGTCCGAAGAACCCGACACCCGAAAAGCTCGCGCCGTATGAGTGCGGGATGCCCGCGGTCGGCGACGCCCGCGAGCGTCAGTCGGTCAAGTTCTACCTCGTGGCGATGATCTTCCTTCTGTTCGATATCGAGGTCGCATTCCTGTATCCGTGGGCCGTGTCGCTGCGTGATCTTGGCTGGTCGGGGTTCTTCCAGATCGTCACCTTCTTTCTGATTCTGCTCGTCGGTTTCATCTACGTGTGGCGCAAGGGGGTGCTCGACTGGGGTTCGCGCCGCGTGCGCACGTCCGCGCGCAAGGCCGCCTAGGGCACGACATCCATGAACGCTCACGCGCATACGCACAGTCACGACCACGGACTCGACCCCGAGCTGCCGCTGCTGACCACGACCGTCGAGAAGCTCGTGCAGTGGGCACGCCGCTCCGCGATCTGGCCAGCGCAGTTCGGGCTGGCCTGCTGCGCCATCGAAATGATGGCGATGGCGGCAAGCCGGTATGACGTCGCCCGGTTCGGCGCCGAGGTGTTCCGCGGCTCGCCGCGTCAGTCGGACTTGATGATCGTGGCCGGGCGCCTGTCGCGGAAGATGGCGCCGGCGATGCGACGCGTCTACGACCAGATGCCGGACCCGAAATGGGTCATTTCAATGGGCGCCTGCGCTTCGGTCGGCGGCGTCTTCGACAACTACGCCATCGTTCAGGGTGTGGACCAGGTCGTGCCGGTCGACGTGTTCGTGCCGGGCTGCCCCCCGCGCCCCGAATCGCTCATTTACGGCATCGTGCAGTTGCAACAGAAGATCGCTCGATCTCGCGCCTGACGTGAACGCCGCCTCCATCATCGACACGTTGACACCGCTCGTGCCCGGTGCGGCGTACGAAGCCGGCACGAGCGTCGATTTCGCGACTATCTATGTGCCCGCGGCGTCGCTCGTTGAAACCTGCCGCGCGCTGCGGGATACGCCCTCGCTCAGGTTCAACGTGCTCATCGAGGTCACGGCGGCCGACTACCTCCCGCGCGAGCCGAGGTTCGAGGTCGTGTATCACCTGCTCTCCATCCCACATCGCCACCGGCTGCGCCTGAAAGTACGCGCGGCATCGAACGAGGTTGATGGAGTGATCCCGACGGTGCAGAGTGTCTGGCCCGCCGCGGGCTGGCCCGAGCGCGAAGTGTGGGACATGTTCGGCATCGCGTTCGCCGGACACATGGATCTTCGGAGGCTGCTGATGCCGGAGGACTGGGACGGCCACCCGGCGCGGAAGGACTATCCCGTGCAGATTCGCAAGGCCGCGCAGACGTACGAACCGCTCGAGGTGAGCGAAGACGAGTTCAAGGCGAACATCGAACGCGATCGGCTGCGTCGCCGGCACTAAGGTGGTGAGTGATCGTTGCGTAATTGGTGATTGGTAAACGATGGCGGAACTACGCACCGAGACGATGACCGTCAACATGGGGCCGCAGCACCCCAGCACCCATGGCGTGCTGCGCCTCGTGCTCGAGCTCGATGGCGAAACGATCAAATCGTGCATGCCCACCATTGGCTACCTGCACACGGGCATCGAGAAGACCGCCGAACAGAAGAAATGGCAACAGGTCGTCCCGCTCGTCGAGCGCATGGACTATCTGGCCGCGCAGTCCAACAGCCTTGCCTACGTGCTCAGCGTGGAGAAGCTGCTTGGTCTGGAGATGCCGTCGCGCGTCAAGGACATCCGCGTGCTGATCGCCGAGCTGCAGCGGATGGCCAGCCACCTCGTGTGGATCGGGACGCACGCGATGGAAATCGGCGCCGTGTCGATGCTCTTCTATGCGATCCGCGAACGCGAGCTGTTGATGAACATCAACGAGCTCGTGGCAGGATTCCGATTCTTCCCAAGCTATTTCCGCGTCGGCGGATTGCGTGAAGACCTGCCACGCGGCTTTCACGAAGCCGTCAATGCGTTTCTCGATCGATTTCCCGGAAAGATCGATGAGTTCGAGGGGCTGCTGACGAAAAACGACATGTTCATGCGCCGCACTCAGGGTGTCGGCGTGCTCACCCAGGATGAAGCGCTCGCGTGGGGGCTCGTTGGGCCGATCGCGCGGGGCTCAGGCTCGGACTACGACGTCCGCAAATATTTCCCGTACTGCGGCTACGACACCTACGAGTTCAACGTGCCGACCGCGACCGAAGGAGATGTCTTCGCGCGATACCGCGTGCGTGTCGAGGAGATGCGGCAGAGCGTCAAGATTGCGCGCCAGGCCCTGCAGCGCATCTCGCCGTCCGGTGCATGGGCGTGTGACGATCCGCGCGTGGTGCCGCCCCCCAAGGACAAGGTGTATACCGAGATGGAAGCGCTGATTCAGCACTTCCTGATTTACTCGCAGGGCTTCACGGTGCCAGTGGGTGATGTCTACGTCCCCGTGGAAGGTCCGCGAGGGGAACATGGCTGCTACATCGTGTCCGACGGCACGAATCGTCCCTGGCGCGTCAAGATGCGTCCGCCGTCGTTCATGGCCATTCAGGCGCTGCCGAAGATCATCCAGAACGGCATGATTGCCGACGTCATCGCGGTCATCGGATCGACGGACGTCGTGATGGGAGACTGCGACCGGTGAGCTTTCATCCGCCCATGGAGTACGCGCCGGCGAAGTTCCATCGCTCGGAACGAAAGCTGGCGGAACCCGGCGAGCCGTTCGCCTACACGCCGGAGAACCAGGCCAGGTTCAACCAGGTCGTGGCGCGGTATCCGCCCGATCGACGGAAGTCGGCGATCCTCTATGCGCTGTATCTGGTGCAGAACCAGCAGGGATATATCACCGCGGCCGGCATGCGCCTCGTTGCGGAGCAGATTGGCTGTACGGCCGCCGAAGTCGAGGACGTCGTCTCGTACTACACGATGTTCTACACCCGTCCGGTGGGCACGTACGTGCTCAACGTCTGTCGCACGCTGTCGTGCGCGCTGCTCGGCGCGGAGCGCGTCACCGAGGAGCTGAGCGAGAAGCTTGGGATCAAGCCGGGCGAAACGGATCCGAGCGGCATGTTCACGTTGATCGAGGTCGAGTGTCTCGGCGCCTGCGATCGTGCTCCCGTCGTGATGGTCAACGACGACTGGCATGAAGGGCTGACCCCGCAGCAGTGCTCGAAATTCATTGACGACATCCGCGCACACGGCACGACCGCGCTGAGCGGATGTCATTTGAAGAAAGAAGGATAGCTGGTGGGGCGGGCGTATCAACCTGTTCTCACGTCGCATGTCAACGAGCCGAACTCGTACACGCTGGACTTCTACACGAAGAACCTGCGCGGCTACGAGGGGCTGCGGAAGGCACTGACCCTGAAGCCGAACGACATCATCGAGCAGGTGAAGGCCTCCGGACTTCGCGGTCGCGGCGGGGCCGGCTTTCCGACCGGCATGAAATGGCAGTTCGTGCTGAAGGACACGCCGAAGCCGAAATACATCTGCTGCAACGCCGACGAGAGCGAGCCGGGCACGTTCAAGGACCACGTGCTCATGGAACGCAATCCGCACCTGCTCATCGAGGGATGCGCGATCGCGTGCTACGCCATCGGCGCGAAGGTTGCCTACATCTACATCCGCGGCGAGTTCTTTCACCTCCAGCAGATTCTCGAAGCCGAAATCGACGATGCCTACAAGGCAGGGTATCTCGGCAAGAACATCTTCGGCAGCGGCTTCGAGTGCGATGTGTTCGTACACCGCGGCGCCGGCGCATACGAAGCCGGTGAGGAGACTGCGCTCATTGAATCGCTCGAGGGCAAGCGTGCACAGCCGCGACTGAAACCGCCCTTCCCGGCAGTCGAGGGTCTGTACAACTGTCCGACCGCGGTCAACAACGTCGAGACGCTCTGCAACGTGCCGCTGATCATGCTGAATGGTGCCGAGTGGTTCGCCGGCCTCGGCCCCGAGAAGAACGGCGGGCCGAAGTTGTTTTGCGTCAGCGGACACGTCAAGAAACCCGGTGTCTTCGAAGCGTCGATGCACACGACGCTTCGTGAGCTGATTTACGACCACGCGGGCGGTATCCGCGGCGATCGACCCCTCAAAGCGATCATTCCCGGCGGATCGTCGGTGCCGTTGATGCTGCCGGACCAGTTGGACACGCCCGCGAGTTTCGACGCGATTCAGAAAGCGGGGTCGCTCCTCGGCTCGGCGGGTCTCATCGTCCTCGACGACACGGTGTGTATGGTGTGGCTGGCGATGAACCTGCTCCATTTCTACCGTCACGAGTCGTGCGGCAAGTGTACGCCGTGCCGCGAAGGCTGCGACTGGCTCTACAAGCTGCTGCAGCGCATTGAACGCGGGGAAGGGCGGGAGAAGGATCTCGATCTGCTCTTCGGCGTCAGCAACAACATCGTCGGCAAGACGCTCTGCGCATTCGGCGACGCGGCGGCAACGCCGGTGCTCTCGACGATGAAGCTGTTCAGGCACGAGTACGAGGCGCACGTCCGCGAGGGGCGTTGCACGCTGCCGGCCGACTGGCGACGCAAGGGCGAAATGCTCGCCGGAGCGCACTGATGGATCAGGCGACGCTCCGGTTCCTCATTCAGCTCGGCATCATCGGGCTGACCTTCTTCATGTTGATCAACGCATCGGCGCTGCTCGTGCTCGCCGAGCGCAAGATCATGGGGTTCATGCAGCAGCGTTACGGTCCGTACCTGGTCGGGCCGCACGGCCTGCTGCAGCCGCTGGCGGACATCCTCAAGCTCCTCTTCAAAGAGGAGCTCAGACCGAAGGACGCCGACAAGTGGCTCTTCACCCTGGCGCCGATCGTGTCGGTTACCGCCGCATTCGCGGCGTTCGCCGCCGTTCCGTGGGGTGCGGAAACGACGTTCTTCGGACTGCTCGACACGCCGGTCAAGCTCGGCGTCGCCGATGTGAACGTCGCGGTGCTGGTCGTGTTCGCGATCACGTCGATGGGCGTCTACGGCATCGTGCTCGCCGGCTGGTCGTCCAACAGCAAGTACTCGCTGCTCGGCGGCCTTCGCTCCTCGGCGCAGATGATCAGCTACGAACTCGCCTACGCGACGGCGCTGGCGGCGGTCATCATGCTCGCAGGCTCGCTGTCGCTTCGGTCGGTGGTCGACGCGCAGGCAGGCTACTGGTTCGGGTTCATTCCGCGCTGGTATCTGTTTCTTCAGCCGCTCGGCTTCATCATCTATGTGATCGCCGGCGTCGCCGAGACCAACCGCGCGCCCTTTGATTTCCCCGAGGCCGAGCAGGAGCTGGTGGCCGGCTACAACACCGAGTACAGCTCCGTCCGCTTCGCGCTGTTCCCGCAGGCCGAGTACATCAACATGACGACGATGTCGGCCGTGGCGACGGACCTGTACCTCGGTGGCTGGCACGGCCCGTTTCTCGAACGGTTCGGACTCGGATGGGTGTGGTTTCTCGTCAAGGTGGGCATCATCCTCTTCGGCTACATCTGGGTTCGCTGGACCGTGCCGCGGTATCGCTACGACCAGCTGATGCAGTTCGGATGGAAGTGGCTGTTTCCTGCGGCGGTGCTCAACCTGATTGCAACGGCGGCATTCATTCTCTATTTCAATGCCTGACGCCGTTCTCTTTTACGTGTTCGCGGCGGTCGCCATCGGCGCGTCGCTGCTCGTCATCGGGCAGCGCAACCCGATGTACAGCATCATGCTGCTCATCGCGTCGTTCGGGGCGCTGTCGGCGCTCTACATCCAGCTCGATGCGCCGTTTGTGGCGATGGCGCAAATCATCGTCTACGCCGGCGCCATCATGGTCTTGTTCCTCTTCGTGGTGATGCTCCTGAACGCGCCGCAGGAAGACGCCGCGCAATGGGACCGTACGCACCCGCTGCGTCGTCCGGGTGTGGGGCGATTCGGCGCGATGCTGGCCGCGTTGCTGATCGTGCAGCTCGTGTGGGCGCTCGTCCGCGTGAACGACGCCGGCACCGCGGTCGGCGCCCGCGGCGACGTGGCGGAGCTCAGTTCCGTGCGCGCGGTGGGCCGGGTGCTCTTTACCGACTACATGTTCGCGTTCGAGGCCACCTCGATTCTCATTCTCGTGGCGATGGTTGGCGCGGTCTTGCTCGCCGCGCGCGAGGAGAGACGGTGATTCCGCTCGGGCACTATCTGGTCGTGTCCGCGGTCCTGTTCGCGATAGGGACCGCCGGCGTGTTTCTGCGGCGCAACCTGATCACCATTCTCCTGTCGATCGAGATCATGTTGAACGCGGTCAACCTGTCATTTGTGGCGTTCGGGCGGGCGCAAGGCACCGTCGACGGACAGATCATCACGTTTTTCGTGATGACGGTCGCGGCGGCCGAAGCGGCCGTCGGCCTGGCGATCGTGATTGCGTTGTTTCGTCATCGCGAGTCGCTGAATCCGGACGCGTTCACGTCATTGAAGTGGTGATGCTCGCACTCATCCCTCTCTTTCCGCTGCTCGGGTTTGCCGTCAACGCGTCGATGGGACGCCGGCTGCCGAAGACCGTGTCAGGCGGCCTGGCGTCGCTGGTGATGCTGGCCTCGTTCGCCGTCTCCGTGATCGTCGTGTGGCAGGTGGCGAACCTGGCGCCGGCGCAGCGAGTCATCGAGCAGACGCTCTACACGTGGATTGCGTCAGGCGATTTCGTTGTCGATCTGGCGGTGCGCGTCGATCCGCTTGCGTCGGTGATGATTCTCGTCATCACCGGCATCGGATCGCTCATTCACATCTATTCGACCGCCTACATGCACGAGGAGAGCGATTGGGAATACGCGCGCTACTTCTCGTACCTGAACCTGTTCGCCTTCTTCATGCTCGTGCTCGTCCTCGGCGCCAATTTCCTGGTGCTGTTCGTCGGGTGGGAAGGTGTCGGCCTGTGCTCCTATCTGCTGATTGGGTTCTGGTTCGAAAAGAAGTCCGCGGCCGATGCGGGCAAGAAAGCGTTCGTCGTCAATCGCATCGGCGACTATGCGTTCATCCTCGGCACGCTGCTGCTGTTCGTCCGCTTCGGAACGCTTGACTTCCAGCGCGTCGCGTCCGCGGTCGCACCGCTCGCGCCCGAGTCCATGTTTTCGATCCTCTCGGTCGCGACGCTCCTGCTGTTCATCGGCGCGACCGGCAAGTCGGCTCAGATTCCACTGTATGTCTGGCTGCCGGACGCGATGGAGGGCCCGACGCCGGTCTCCGCGTTGATTCACGCGGCGACGATGGTCACGGCCGGCGTCTACATGATCGGCAGAAACGCCGTGCTCTTCAGCCATGCGCCTGAAACGATGGCGGTTGTGGCGGTGATTGGCGCAGCGACAGCGCTGATGGCGGGCACCATCGGGCTCGTGCAGAACGACATCAAGCGTGTGCTCGCGTATTCGACCGTCTCGCAGCTCGGTTACATGTTTCTCGCGATGGGCGTCGGCGCGTATGGTGCCGGCATTTTTCATCTCTACACGCACGCGTTTTTCAAGGCCTGTCTGTTCCTGGGCTCCGGCGCCGTGATTCACGCGCTGCATGGCGAGCAGGACATCCGCAATATGGGCGGCCTGAAAGCCGGCCTGCCGATCACGTATTGGACGTTCCTGCTCGGCGCGCTCGCGATTGCCGGCGTGCCCGGACTCGCCGGCTTCTTCAGCAAAGACGAGATCCTCTTCGAAACATTCGCGCACGGCCACACGATCCTCTGGACGATCGGGATCCTCACGTCGCTGCTGACGGCGACCTACATGTTCCGGCTCGTCTTCCTGACGTTCCATGGGGAACGCCGCCACGAGGCACCGGCCCCGGAGCATACCGAGGAGGAAGAACCCGCGTCGCACCTCTCGCACCAACCGGCAGCGACCTCATTGCACCCTTCGCACCGACCCGCGACAGCCGACTCGCACTCTCACGGGAATCACCTGCACGATGCCCCTCCGGCGATGGCGTTCGCCCTCGTCGTCCTCGCGCTCGGGTCGGTTCTGGCGGGCTACTTCGGCGTCCCTGACGCAATCGGCGGAGACAATGCGATTGGCCGCTGGCTGGCGCCGTCGTTCTCAGCCCGGTCGGTGACCACGCTGGCCGCGGGACTAGTTGCCGAGGCGGGTGTGGCGGGTGGGGGGGGTAGGGAAGGCGAGCCGGGGCTTGAGCTGTCGCTCATGGTTGTCTCGAGCATCGTCGCCATTGTCGGCATCGGTCTGGCGGCGT
Source organism: Acidobacteriota bacterium (assembly GCA_046765795.1). Taxonomy (GTDB): domain Bacteria; phylum Acidobacteriota; class Vicinamibacteria; order Vicinamibacterales; family UBA2999; genus Gp6-AA40. Next base: position 8,389 of record JBKPRH010000328.1, read on the forward strand.
TCATCTGGTTGAAGCGCCGCGAGATTGCCAACCGGGTGGCTGCGACGTTTCCAGCTATTTACCGGCTGCTGCTCAATAAGTACTACGTCGACGAGATGTACGACGCCACTGTTGTGCAGCCGATTCGTATCGTTTCGCAGGAAGGGCT
>JBKPRH010000329.1:0-18415 GCA_046765795.1 Acidobacteriota bacterium
ACTCACAGGCGAGCATCGATGTCAGAAACTGCGCTTAACGAAACGCACGCCTTTCGATCTTCGAGCAAATGCGCTGAAAGTCAATTGGGCACGGCGTCCGCATCTATATCGGCATGACGCAAACACGCTCCGCCAAGGAAATTAACCGCATCACCTCATTGATTATCGAGTCCTCCATTCGCATTCACCGGACTGTCGGACCCGGAATCCTTGAGAAGGCTTACTTCGGTTGTCTCTGTTACGAACTAGTGTCGGCGGACCTGATGTTTGAAAGCCAGAAGGAACTGCCGCTGGTCTATCAGGGCGTGAAGATCGATTGCGCCTATCGAGCCGACTTGATCGTGGAGGAGGCGGTGGTCGTGGAAGTCAAGGCTATCGAATCGCTGGCGCCGATTCATAGCCGCCAGCTTCTGACCTACTTACGCATCGCCGACCTTCCAGTGGGACCGCTATTGAACTTCGGTGCGCCAACGATGAACAAGGCATCAAGCGGGTAGCGAACAATTTCAAAGAGGGATAACCTCTGCGGACTCCGCGGACTCTGCGTTTCAGATTCGCTTGAGCTCCACGGAAATACCGTCTCTGTCGCGGAACCTGAGGACATCCGCTTCATCGGGCGATGCAACGACTTCTGCGCCAAGCTTCTTGAGTCCCGCGATGACGCCATTGCGATCGAAAGCAGCGACCTTGACCCCGAAGTGCGCGATGCGCGGCTTTTGACCAGACGGAGCGTGTTCGAGTCCGAGACGGGTATCGCCGATCTGAAACCAGACTCGATCGGGATTCTTCTGCCGGCTCGCTTCCTTCCCGTACAGGATGCGATAGAACTGTACGCCCTTCTCGAGATCGGTTACCTGCAAGAGCACGTGATCGACGCCCTTCGGAGTGACCAACCCTTTATTCGGCTCGACAAGATCGGACGGCACGGCCACTGTCACCAACGTATCCGGCGCAGGCAAGAACTGAATCTCGATGCCATCCGGATCCGAAAAGATCCCACCGGGTCCGCTGCCTATCGTCAGCTTCCCGAGGCCTGCCTTGTCCACGGCCTCGACCAGCGCGCTGGTGATCGCCGCGCTGTTTTGCCGGTAGTCGAAGATCGACGTGCAGAAGTGGCCGATATACGTTCCGCGTCCGCGCGAGTCGCCGATGGCGAGGTATCCCACTTGTCGATTGTCGGGGAGGTCGCCGAACAGGACGAAGTAACGGAACCCACCTTGAAACGGCTGCGCATGCAGCTTGGTGTTGAACACCCCCATGTAGAAACGCGCCGATGCCGCAACGTCGGGGACGATGACATCGAGGTGATCGATCTTGGGCGTGTTGATCGGGAGCAGGCTCTTCTGCGCGCCTTGTGCGTGGACGGATCCAAACATTGGAAGCGACGCGGCCGCCCCCAGGCCCGCGATGAACGTCCGTCGTGAGACGCCTTTTCTCGAATGTTCGATCATGACCGTCAGATTGTGAGCATGCCCGTGCTGTCGCCGAACGTCTCGGCTTTCACGTCGAGCGTGTTGAGCAGCGCAAGTAGCAGGTTCGACATGTGCGTATCCTTCTGGAACACGAGATGCCGTCCACCCTTCAGCCGCCCCGACGCACCACCCGCGAGGACGATGGGCAGAGGGCTGAAGTTGTGCTGGTTGCCGTCGCTCAGCGAGCTGCCGTAGAGCACCACGGAATGATCGAGCAACGTGCCGTCGCCATCGGGCGTCTTCTGCAGGCGCTCGACCAGATACGCGAACTTCGTCATGTGGTACGTGTTCAGTTGCGCGAACCGATCCATGTTGCCGCGATCGTTCGAGTGATGCGACAGGTTGTGGAATGGATCGCGGATCGTCGTTTCAGGGAACACGGCCGTGCTCAGCTCGCGCGCGAACATGAGCGTAGAGACCCGCGTGATCTCCGCCTGGAACGCAATCACCTGCAGGTCCATCAGCAGCTTGAGATGTTCCTGGAATGTCGGTGGCACACCGGCCGGCACTTCGGGCACGGTCAGATCGTCAGGCACGCTCTTTTCAGCGCGCTGAATGCGCCGCTCGATCTCGCGCACGTCATCGAGGTACTGCGTCAATCGGCGACGATCACCGGCCGGCAAATCCTTTTGCAACGACGCCACCTGCCCCATCACTGAATCGAGGAGGCTGCGCGACTCCTGACGTCGCGCGCGGCGCTCCGCATCCGTACTGCCAGTCCCGAACAGTTTCTCGAAGACCAGCCGCGGGTTGTTCTCCATCGGCAGCGGTGACGAGGGAGACTGCCACGAGATCGAGTTGCGATACGCGCAGCTGAATGATGCCTCGCAGGCGAGCACGGCTTCCTCGATGCTCAGCTCCAGCGACGGCAGCGGTGTGTCCTGACCGATCTGCCGGGCAGCGACTTGATCGACCGACGTACCGAGATGCGCCTGTGGACCTCGCTCGGGGACCGAGCCGGTCAGGAACACGGCGGCCGCGCGTGTATGGTTCGCGCCCGCTGAAACATCAGCGCCACCAGCGCCAGCGACGTACGGATGCGCCAGCCCGCTGACGATGTTCAGGCGATCGCGGAACGGCTCGAGCGGCTTGAGAATCTCCGTGAACGCGAAACCGCTTCCCTCCGTCGCCGGCGTCCACTTGTCCATCGTCGCGCCATGCGGGACGTAGATGCAGGCGAACCGGTTGCGCGGCGTCGCTGCCGTCAATCGCAGCGGGGTTTGCGCGGGAATCATCGACTCGAGCAGCGGCAGGGCCATCGACACGCCCATACCGCGCAGAAACGTGCGTCGCGACAAGTGCCGTTTGGTGATGAAAGTCATTGGTATAGGACTCCGGTCCGGCTGCCTTCGACTTCGCTCAGGCCAAGGAAGCCGGACACTACAGCTCTCCCTTAGCACGCATCTGGAACGGTGTGCTCTTCACAATGCCGATGACGAGTGATGAGAAGCGATATTTCTCACGCGCGGCATCGCGAATGATCGCTCGCACTGCGGGCATGTCCTGATACTGCACGGCGCGGCCCGACGCGTAGGTCAGTAGCTTCTCCGTCGCCACCGTCGCAAATACATCCGACCGTTCGAGCAGCGCGCGACGCAGTGACAGCGGACCATCGAGCTTCGTCCCGTCCACGAGCTGCGCGGTCGCGTCAATCGGCGTCTTTCCGTCCGTGGTGCGCCATTTGCCGACGTGATCGAAGTTCTCGAGCGACAAGCCGATCGGATCCATCACCTTGTGACACGATGCGCAGACCGCGTTCGCGCGATGCATCTCGAGACGCTGCCGCAGCGAGGTCACCTTTACCTGCGCGGCGTCCTTCTCGAGGTTCGTCTCCACGCCGGGTGGCGGTTGTGGCGGCGGCATGCCCAGCAAGTTGTCGAGCACCCACTTGCCGCGAACGACCGGCGATGTGCGATTGGCGGCCGACGTGACCGTCAGCACACTGCCGTGTCCGAGGAGGCCACGGCGTGGATCGTTTGCCGCGAGCGAGACGCGGCGGACGCGGCTTCCGTGAATGCCCTCCATGCCGTAGTGCTTCGCCAGGCGCTCGTCGACGAACGTGAAGTCAGCGTCGAGCAAGTCGATGATCGGCCGGTCCTCACGCACGACCGTGCGGAAGAGAAGCTCGGTCTCCTGCTGGAACGAGCGGCGCAGGTTCTCGTCGAAGTCCGGCGAATCAGGTCTGACGTTCTTCAACTCACGCAGGAACAGCCACTGACCGGCGAAGTTGCTGACCAAGGCGTCGGCGCGTGGGTCCGCAAGCAGACGACGAACCTGACGCTCGAGCACGGCTGGATTCTTGAGTTGACCTCGCACGGCCGCGTCCCGCAGTTCATCGTCCGGGATGCTGCTCCAGAGGAAGAAGGAGAGTCGCGACGCCAGCTCGAGATCGCTCAGACGGAACGGCGTGCCTGGCGCCACACCGGCTGGCTCATGCTCGAATCGGAACAGGAAGTTCGGATCGACGAGCACACGCGCAACGGCGCGCTGAATGCCCGAATCAAATGAGCCACTCTCGCGCCCGGTCCTGTAGAACTCGAGCAGCGTCTCCATCTCAGGACCGGACTGCGGCACTGGTCGCCGATAGGCCCGAGTCGCCAGCGTGTTCAGGATCCTGGCGGCGCAACTCGATTCCTCCGCTGCCACCTTCGGCGTGCAGACGTAGAGACGACGCCGGCTTGGCGTATCGCCAGGCCCGCGTGCATTGAATGGACCGGCGATCGTGATCTGCGAGATACCCGGTGCTCGCGTCGGCGCGTCATACACGCCGTCGGCTCCATCGATGTGCGAACGCTTCACGAGCGCGACCGCGATCGTGTGTGGACCGGCCTCGACCGCCAGGCGCAGCTGCGTCTTGCCCTGCAGGTCCACCGGTTGACCGTCGATCGTCACATCGATGTCCTGCGCCCGCGCGGTGACGACCGCACCGATGCCGCCCGATCGCCCGGGACCAATCTGCAAGTCGTAGTCGGCATTGAGCGGAAACGTGTGGCGCACGATCATGCCGCCGCGCGTCCCGAGCGGCAGACCATCAAGATGATCCTCTTGCGACAGATTGCCAGCCGATCGATAGGTGACGCGATCGAGCCCGATGCTCGAATCGCCAACCGCGAGGCGGCTGATCTTTGCCGCTGCAGTGGCGTAGCCCTCGATAAGTGCCGGCGAGACACCAAGCACGTCGGCGATGTTGTCGAATCCCGCCGCCGAGTCGTCTGGCGGCAGCAACGATGCCGCATCGACGTCAAGCGCCAGCAGATCGCGGACTGCGTTGCTGTACTCGGCGCGGTTCAGCCTGTGCAGCGCTGGAGTGCCAGCGAACGGCATCGCTGTGGCCGCTCGATCGATCTGTGACTGTAATGACGTGATGAACCCGTCGATGGCGGCGCGCGCGGGACGCGGTGCGCCGGACGGCGGCATCATGCCGGTCTGCAGCTTGCGGATCACCTTCTCCCATGTCTCTGCATGGCGATCGATCTGGGTGAGTTCTGCGAGATCGAGCGTGAGACCACCGGCTTTCGCGCGGGCGTTGTGGCAGGTCACGCAATACTGCGTCAGCAGCGCCGCCGAAGGCGCAGCGGCGGCCGGGGTGCTCGGCGCGGGCGTCTGGCTCACGCCGGTAACCGATGCCACCGCGACCATGAAGGCAATGACCGCCGAGAGCAGCGTGTGCTTCATGTCAGCGCACACCTGATGCCGACGACGTCGCCAGCAGCTTGCGGATCAACGCCATCGTTGACGGCTTTGCCACCGGTGAGTTCGTGGCGAGGAATACGCCTTCGGCCCACGTCAGCGGCGTCCGGCCTTCTTTGTCCTTGACGTCCAGCCGCGCACCATTTTTCGCGAGCAGCTCGATGATGTCGTCCGAACCGCGATTGGCCGCGCCGTGAACTGCGCCAAGACCCATGGCGTTGACAGCGTTGACGTCACCACCAAGCTCGAGACAGAGCTTCACCGCTTCGAGATACATCGCCGGCGCCTCGCTGTACGTCTGGCCGATCACCCAATTCACACCAGCCGCAGCCATCAGCGCCGTCGTGCCGTTGAGGGTGGCGATATTCGGATCGGCGCCCTTCGAGAGGAGCAACTTCATCAGCGGCACATCTGCCGAGAGCGCCGCGCGAACGAATGACGTCTGGCCGGTGAAGTCGACCCACGCCAGTGAGCCGAGCGGCATCATGAACCGTCGCTGCGGCGGGAACTCTTTCACGCGTGCGTTGACGTCGGCGCCCTTCGCAATCAGCTGTTCGATCAACTCCAGTACGGGAGCGCGCTCTACCCCGTTCTCCAGCGTGCGGCTGTCGAGATCGAGATTGCGCATGTCCACAGCCGACCAGAGCGGCGTCCGGCCCCACCAGTCAGCGGCGTTCGGATCTGCGCCGCGAGCGAGCAGCAAAGCGGCCACCTGCGTGTGACGATTGGTGATCGCCATCACCAGTGGGCTGATGTCGTTAGACTCGCGCGCGTTCACGTCCGCACCCGCGTCGAGCAGAAGACGTGCGGCCTCGAGCTTGCCTTCCCGCGCCGCGAACGACAATGCCGTCATGCCACCGGGTGCTGGCGGCTGTTCTCCTTGCGGTGGCACTCCTCCGCGCACGATGCCGACCCCGTGTGATCCACCGCCCGCACCAGGCGGCCGAACGGCTGGCTTTGTGCCCGTGCGGGTCTTCGCATCAACTGAGGCACCACGTGTCAGCAAGAGCGACACGAGCTCGGGACGATCTTCTCTAACCGCCCACATCAGCGCGGTATGCCCCACCTGCGGTTCGGCCGTATCGACCTGGGCACCAGCATCGAGCAGGGCGCGGACGGCATCGAGAGTACCGGACCGCACCGCAGCCATCAGCACGGTGTCGCCGCTGATGTCGGTGCCATTCGCGTCGGCACCGGCGGCCACCAGCCGGCGGATCATCGCCGCATTGCCAAGGTCAGCGGCAAGGTAAAGCGGTGTCACGCCGTGGCGGCTCGCAGTCTTGACGTGCGCGCCAGCGCGAATCAACGCATCCACCGTTTCGATGTCGTCAGCGCGAACCGCCCAATGCAGCGCGGTCGTCCCGTCGATTGCGACGGCGTTGACGTCGGCTTTCTGTTGAATGAACGCGGCGACCGCCCTCGCGTCGCCCGCTCGTGCCGCGCGCACCAATGCCGGATCGTCCGCAGCCTGGACGAGGGCACCGGTGGTGATGATCAGGATGACTGCCCACGTACCCGGAATGAAAGCCTTCACAGCGCACAACTCTAACCCAGGCAAGGGGTTTGACAGATCAAAACAGCGTCAAACCATGGGAGGCTTTGGGCTCGGGGCTTTAGGCTTTGGGCTCGGGGCTCTCTGGGCTCTGGCTCTCTGAGCCTAGAGCCTAGAGCCGAAATGCAAGGGCCAAGAGCCGAAAGCCTAGAGCCTAAAGCCTCAGTCGAGATGCTGCCGCACCAGCGGCACGACCTTCGTCCCGTACAGCTCGATGCTTTTCATCATCGTGTCGTGCGGCAGCGTGCCGTTGCTGTACTTCATGTCAAAGCGCGTCAGCCCAAGCGCCTTGATCGTTCGCGCGATCTTTGCCGCGACGGTCTCCGGCGAGCCGACGAACAGCGCGCCGTCTGGTCCAGCCTCGCGCTCGAAATGTGCACGGCCGATCGGTGCCCAGCCGCGCTCGGCGCCAATGCGGTTCATCAGGCCTTCGTAGTGCGGCCAGATCTCCTCTTTGGCGTGTTCGTCGGTCGCCGCGACGTGTCCAGGCGAATGCACACCGATTGGCAGCATCGGCTTCCCGAATCGCTGCAGCATCTGCTTATACAGTTCGGTGTAGCCGTTGAATCGCTGCGGGCTGCCTCCGATGATCGCCAGCATCAGCGGGAAACCGTAATGGGCGGCGCGCACGACCGACTCAGGACTGCCGCCGACTGCGACCCACGTGTGCAGCGTGCCCGTCTCGCTCGGCGGATACACGACCTGATTCGAGAGCGGCGATCGCAACCGGCCGGCCCACGTCACTGGCGCCCCTTTCACCAATTCCGCCCACAGCTGGAGCTTCTCTTCGAACAGATCCTCGTAGTGCGCCATGTCGAATCCAAACAGCGGAAACGACTCCGTGAACGAGCCTCGGCCGACGATGACTTCGACGCGACCGTTTGAGAGGGCATTGACGGTCGAGAAACGTTCGAACACGCGCACGGGATCGTCCGTGCTGAGCACCGTGACCGACGACCCGAGATGAATCTGCTTGGTGCGCGCGGCGATCGCGGCGAGGACGACTTCCGGCGCCGAGATCGAAAAGTCTTTGCGATGATGTTCGCCGACGCCGAAGAACGCGAGTCCCACGCTATCTGCGAGTACGGCTTGTTCGACGACGTTGCGCAGCGTTTCGCCCTGCGAGAGCGGACGGCCGTCCGCATCGACGGTCACATCTCCGAATGTATCCAGCCCGAGTTCAATCGACTGCGCCATGTCTCTCCTTGTCTCTGCAGTCCTCTATTCTCCCTGCAAACGACCGGATGAGACAGGCTGTGGCGCGCGCACGCGCGCGATTCAGAACGTGGCTCGCTCCTGAATCGATTCGAGATAGCGGACGATCGCGTCGATTCGCGCCGCCGCGGCCTCCTCATTCAATCCTTCACGCGTCCGTCTGAATGCATCACCCCACACCGGCATCTCCATCGTCCCGTGCGACGCAATGTCCCGTCCGTCGATGATGCGGTGGACCCGCTCGCCGGGAAACACGCCGCCATTGCGAACCGCGAACGAGGTCAGACTCGGAGGCAGACGACGAAGCTGCGTGGTCATCGGACCCGCTCCGCGTGCATCTGTGCCGTGGCACGAGGCGCAGTACGTGCGGAAGAGGGCGGCTCCGCTTTCAGTGGGCTGGCTTGGTCGTACCTGGACGGTCTCGAGATAGTTGACCAGGTTGTCGATCCGTACGCGGACACGCGCATCAGATTCGAACGCGCGGAACAACGGTCCCCAGATCGGCATCTCCGTCGTACCGTGAGCCGCCACCGTGCGTCCAGCACCTGTCAGCGCAGCGCTGACGCGTTCGCGAGGAAACACGCCTCGATTGCGTGTCGCGAGCATGGTGAGATCAGCCGGTGTTCCTTTGAGGGCGCGAGCCACCGGTCCGTCGCCACGCGCATTCGATCCGTGACACGCCGCACAGTAGGCGTCGAATGAGTCCTTCCCCACCAACGAGTCTCCAAGAAATACCTTCTGAGGTGGCGTAGTCTGCGCGTGTGCCACGACCGAAGCAATCACGGCGATGAGCAGCATGACGAGCGTGCATGTTGGTGTGTGAGTCCGCATAAGCCCTCGGCTGTCCCAGCACAGGGCAACCGTCGTGCCGAGATCGCGCGTCGGAATTTCCTAGAAATGATGCGGTTCCGCGCGAGCGCGTCTCGGGCGGCCGCGGGAAATTTCACGGATGCCGCGCCGGACTGGGGAATCTTCCGGCTGCCCGATCAGACCAGGCAGACAACCACTGCCAGATCGCGCGAATCACACGTGGCACGAGACCTGCTCTCCAGATGCGCAGTCGTCAACACCTATCAGGAGAGCACCATGGCTCCCACCGTGAACCGTATCCTCGTGCCGACCGACTTCAGCGAGACCGCCGACAAGGCGTTGGAGTATGCCAAGGATCTCGCGACGAAGATCGGGGCCTCCCTGCACCTCGTGCACGTCTTCAAGGATCCGTACGCCGTCGCAGCGTGCGCGCCGGAAGTCTACGCACCCGTGCCGGCCGACGTGCGTGAACGCGCCGTCGAAGAAGTGCGGGAACGTCTGCTCGAGCGGCTCGATGCCGATGAGGAGCAACGATTCCGTGGGAGCCGTGGTGTCGTCCGCGGTTTGACCGCTCCCCAAATCGTTGACTATGCGGCCAGTCAAGACATCGACTTGATCGTGATCGGCACGCATGGGCGACGGGGTGTGGCGCACTTGCTGCTGGGCAGCGTGGCCGAGCATGTGGTGCGCACCGCAGCCTGTCCTGTGCTGACCGTTCGCGCCGAGCACCGCGATGTCGAAGAGCAATTCGAGGCAGCGGCGAAGACGGCGGCCGCGTGAAAACAGCACGGGCGACACGGGCATCGCCCTTACGAGGTCTTGAGCCCGAACTTTTCGACGCGGTAACGGACCTGATCGCGATTGATTCCGAGAAGCTGCGCCGCCTGGCTTTGATTCCCGCCTGCCCGCTCGAGTGCCTGCGTCAACAATTGCCGTTCGACTTCCTCCAGGTTGACGCCTTCGGGCGGCAGGCGGAACTGCGCAGGCTCGACAGATCGGGTCAACGTGGTGAAGTCCTCGGGCTCGAGTCGATCGCGATCGATGAGCAACATCGCCCGCTCGATCGCATTGCGCAATTCGCGGACGTTCCCCGGCCACTGATACTGCTCGAGCAGGGTCGTCGCCGCCGGCGACAGGCCTTTCACCCGCTTCTTGAATTCGCGATTGAATCGATCGATGTAGTACCTGGCGAGCAGCGGCACGTCGCCGCGACGCTCGCGCAGCGGCGGCAGCGGAATCGGCATGACCTGGAGCCGATAGAAGAGATCTTCGCGGAACTTCCCCGCTTTGACCTCCTCTTCGAGGTCGCGATTGGTCGCGGCAACCACGCGTACATCGACGCGAATGTCAGCGAGACCGCCGACGCGTTTGAAGGTCTTCTCTTCGAGGAACCGCAACAGCTTCGCCTGGAGCGGCGCGGTCATCTCGCCGATCTCGTCGAGGAAGACGGTACCGCCGTCAGCTGTCTCGAACAGACCGCGCTTCTGCTGCCGCGCGTCCGTGAACGCCCCGCGCTCGTGGCCGAAGAGCTCGCTTTCGAGCAATTGCTCCGGCAACGCCGAACAGGTGATGTTGACGAAGGCGCGGGCGGCACGGTCGCTGGCGTAATGGACAGCCTTGGCGGCGAGATCCTTTCCGGTGCCCGTTTCGCCGGTGAGCAGCACGGTCGAGGCAGGACTCGCGGCAACGCGCGACAGCAGTGCCTTGATACGTTGCATCGCCGGCGAGCTGCCGATGATCGACTCGAAGCTGTACTCCTGGCTCTGCGAACTCCGCAGCGCCTTCACTTCCCGCCGCAGCTGGCTCGTCTCGAGCGCCTTCTCGACGAGCATCGTCACCTCGTCGAGATTGAACGGCTTGTTCACGTAGTGGTAGGCGCCGAGCTTCATCGCCTCGACCGCGTTCTCCACGGTCGAGAATGCCGTCATCAGGATGACGAGCGCATCGGGCGTCTGCTCTTTGATGTGCCGCAGGACGCTCAAGCCGTCGCCGTCGGGCAGCTTGAAGTCGAGGAGGACCAGATCCACACCCGTCGCACGGGCGATGGCGTCGGCGGCGGTCCCCGCCTCGACGATCTCGTAGCCCTCCTGTTCGAGACGTTCACGCAACGACCAGCGCACGAGCGCTTCGTCGTCAACGATAAGCAAAGTGGCAGCGGCCATGATGTCGTGGGTCTTGCCTGGCCCGAGCATAGTCGAGGACAGACCCGTCCCAGTATATCGACTGAGGTCACATGACATCCCCTGACCAACGGCTGCTGGCCGATTTCAAACGGGCGCTCGATCACGCGGCGATCGTCGCCATCACGGATGTGCAAGGTCGCATCACGTACGCGAACGATAAGTTCTGCGAGATTTCGGGCTATTCGCGCGAAGAGCTCCTCGGGCAGGACCATCGCATCATCAACTCCGGCTTTCACTCGAAGGAGTTCATGAAACATCTGTGGCACACGATCGCCAGTGGACGCGTGTGGCACGGTGAGCTTCGAAACCGCGCCAAAGACGGTCACTTCTATTGGGTGGACACGACGATCGTGCCCTTCCTCGACGACCGCGGAAAACCCTATCAATACATCGCAATCCGCGCCGACATCACGGCTCGCAAGGCCGCCGAGGACACACTGGTCCAGCAAGCCGCCCTGGCGAAGGTGGGTGAGATGGCAGCCGTGGTCGCACACGAAGTCCGTAATCCGCTTGCCGGTATCAAAGGCGTGATGCAGGTGCTCATCGCGCGCCGGCCGGACGGTGACGTCGACGTGCCAGTCATGACCGATATCGTCGCGCGCATCGACTCGCTGAGCGAGTTGGTCAATGACTTGATGGTGTTCGCCAGACCGCGTGCGCCCCGCCCGATAGAACTGCGTCTGCAGCCGATTGTCGCCGAGGCGATTACCCTGGTGCGACGCGATCCGGCAGCGGCCGCTGTTCACATCGATGTGAAGGGAGCGGACGCCACGATCATGGCGGATGCCGAATTGCTCCGTGCCGCGCTGCTCAATCTGCTGCTCAACGCGGCACAAGCCGTCGGCGACGAGGGACGGATTCAGGTGGGCACGACGGTCTCATCCGAACAGGTGATCATCGAGATTCGCGACAACGGCCCCGGCATTCCCGCCGCATTGCACGACCGCGTGCTCGAGCCATTCTTTACGACCAAAGCACGTGGCGGCGGGCTCGGTCTACCGATTGCGAAACGCAGCGCCCAACTGCACGGCGGCTCACTGACGCTCGCCAGCCCCGACACCGGCGGGACTGTGGCCACCCTTACGCTGCCGCTCCCGGCTGCGCGCCAGCCCGCGTCAGTCCGAACTTCTCGATCCGGTAGCGCACCTGGTCACGATTGATCCCGAGCAGCATGCCGGCCCGCGTCTGATTGCCTTTTGAACGATCGAGGGCCTGCACGAGCAGTTGCCGTTCGACTTCTTCGAGGTTGACGCCCTCTGGCGGCAACCGGAACGTCGCCGTCTGCGACGTCCGCGATAACGTCGTGAAATCGTCCGGCCCCAATCGATCTTTGTCAGCGAGCAGCATCGCGCGCTCGATCGCGTTGCGCAGTTCGCGAACGTTTCCCGGCCAGCGATACTGCTCCAGCATCGCCTGCGCGTCCGGCGTCAGTCCCTTCACGCGCTTGCGAAATTCGCTGTTGTAGCGATTGATGTAGAAGTTGGCGAGCAGCAACACGTCCCCTCGCCGCTCGCGCAACGACGGCAATACGATCGGCATCACCTGCAGCCGATAGAAGAGATCTTCACGGAACTTGCCCGTCTTCACTTCTTCTTCGAGATTGCGGTTCGTCGCGGCGATGACGCGCACGTCCACGCGGATGTCGGCGAGCCCTCCGACACGCTTGAAGGTCTTCTCCTCGAGGAAGCGCAGCAGCTTGCTCTGCAGGCCGGGCGTCATCTCGCCGATCTCGTCGAGGAACACCGTGCCGCCATCCGCCGTCTCGAACAGACCGCGCTTCTGTTGACGCGCATCGGTGAACGCACCGCGCTCGTGACCGAACAGCTCGCTCTCGAGCAACTGCTCGGGCAGCGCCGAACACGTGATGTTCACGAACGGCCGCGAGGCGCGATCGCTGTGATAGTGAATGGCCTTGGCGACGAGATCCTTGCCGGTGCCGGTCTCGCCGGTCAGCAGCACTGTCGATGCGGGGCTCGCCGCAACGCGCTCGAGCAACGCCTTTACTGCCGTCATCGACGGTGCCTGCCCGATGATCGAGTCGAACGAGAACTCTCGACTCTGGCTCGTGCGATACGCGCGCACTTCGCGCCGGAGATGGCTTGTCTCGAGCGCCTGCTCGACGGTCACGGCCACTTCATCGAGGTTGAACGGCTTGTTCAGATAGTGATACGCGCCGTGCTTCATCGCATCGACGGCGTTCTCGATCGTCGAGTACGCCGTCATCAGGATTACCGGCGTGTCGGGTGACGACTCCTTGATCCGTCTCAAGACGGAGAGTCCGTCACCGTCGGGCAGTCGATAGTCGAGCAGCACGAGATCCGCGCCGCTCGCCTGCTCGATTGCGGCCGCAGCCGTGCCGGCCTCGACGACCGTATGTCCCTCGCGCGTCAGCCGTTCACGAAGCGACCATCGAACCAGTTCCTCGTCGTCCACGATCAGCAGGGTTGCTTTGGCCATGATGTCCTACCGGGGAATTTTTCAGCGGCCTGTGGAAATTTCCCCAGAAACCGCCTGATTTACGTGTCTTATCCCCAGCAGGAGCAACTTCCGGGCCTGAATCAGGTGGTCAGGACAGGGACTTGGACGAGGACGGTCGTGCCTCCATCGGGCGGGCATTCGACCGCGATCGCGCCGCCCTGGGCCTCCACCAACCGCTTCGCGGTAGGGAGTCCAAGCCCCGTGCCTCGGACTTTAGTCGTGAAGAAGGGTGTGAAGATCTTGTCGCGGATCTCTGCCGGGATGCCCGGTCCGTGATCGGTGAAGGCAACCGAACTGAGTTGGCCGTTGCCCGTGAGCCGCACGTGCAGTTCGCCGCGACCGGCCATCGCATGGGCACCGTTGATCAGCAGGTTTTGAAAGACGATCTTCAAAAGCTCAGGGTCCGCATGTGCCAGGGGAGCCGATCCCTCGACGCTCACCTGCATACCACTCACATCAGGATCGCGGCTGAGGAGTTCGACGATCGTCTGGATCAGCCGTTTCAGATCGACCGGAGCGGGGCGAGGTTTGGGCGGACGCGCGTAGAGCAGCAAGTCCTGCATGAGCTCGCTGAGCGTATCGACCCTGGCAATGATCTCCTTCGTGACCATGCCCTCCTTGCTGCCCGGCTCATAGCGCGCGGCCATCACCTGCATCGCGCCGCGGATGCCGGCCAACGGATTGCGAATCTCGTGGGCCAGGACGGCGGCCATTTCGCCGATCTTGGCGAGCGATTGCTGTTCGCTGAGCTGCTGCTCCATCCGCTTGCGAGCGGTGAGGTCGTGAAGCATCCCGACGAACTTCTTCTCGCCCGCCACCAGCATTTCCCCGACCGAGAGGTGCAGCGGAACGATCGTGCCGTCGCGATGCCGGCCGTCCACCTCTCGGCCGATGCCGATGATCCGCGCGTTACCTTCACGCTGATACCGGTTGAGATACGCGTCGTGCTCGTCTCGATACGGCGACGGCATCAGCAGCGACACGTTCTTGCCGATCACATCGCCTTCCGGATATCCGAACAGCCGCACCGCCGCTGGATTGAACGCCTCGATACGTCCACGGCCGTCGATGACGATGATCGCGTCCACGGCGGATTCGACAATGGCGCGCCAGCGCTCCTCGCTACCACGCAGCCGGTTCTCGAGCTCAACGCGCGGCGAGAGATCGTGCAGGATGGCGGTGAACTTCCGCTGGCCCTGGACAAGCATCTCGCCCACTGACAGATGCAGTGGGAACACTGACCCGTCTCGCTTCAGCCCCTGAACTTCCCGGCCGATGCCGATGACTCTCGGGTCGCCCTCATCGAGGTACCGCCTCAGATATCCGTCATGCTCATCGTGGTACGGGGCCGGCATGAGCATCGACACATTGCGACCGATGACCTCGGCCTCAGCGTAGCCAAACAAGCGCTCCGCAGCGGGATTGAACACCTCGATTCGCCCCCGGTCGTCGATCACGACGATGCCGTCTACTGCTGATTCGATGATGACGGCAGCCAGAGGCCCGGCCAGTTCAGTACGGAATCCACTCATAAATGAATGCGACGCCTGCCCCGCCGTCGCCTTCCGCGAAGGCGGGTCTCTATATATAGACGATTGATCGCATGGCGCCCCACCGCGAAATCATTCGCAGGTGCGCGGAAAACTCCGCATCACGCAGACCTGGGTGACGCGGTCAACGCCATTATCGCGGCGCGAGCCGTCGGCCACGGTCTTGCACAACGCGAGTGCACATCGTTCTGGCGACCACAGCCTCACGGTAATGGAGGGTTGTCATGACTGCCGCACTCGTTCTCACGCTCACCATCACCACGACGCCCGGCCTCCTGCAATTCGCGATGCGGGTGCACGACTACGTCGAGACACACCGACGTCTCGCGGCAGCAATCGAACAACCGCTCTGTTCGGACGCCGAAGAACTCACACGGCAGGCCGACACACTGGCCACCGCTATACGAGACGCGCGACCGCGCGCAAAAGAAGGCGACATCTTCACGTTCTCAGCCGGTGAGGCATTCCGCGAGCGTATTGCCGCCCTGGTGCGCCGCTCCAACTTCGACGTCGGCGCCTATCTGGAACGACACGTCGCTGAGGGAGAGGAACTGGACGTGCACGTGTTCGGCTCCCTGCCCTGGCGCACGCACGTGCCGCTGATGCCCATCATTCGCGAGTTGCCGGAGCTGCCGCCCGAGTTGGAGTACCGATTCATCGGCCGAGATCTCGTGCTGATGGACGTCGGCGCCAACATGGTGGTCGACCTGCTGCGCGATGCGCTGCCACGAGCGGTCGAGGCGCCTGCGCCAGTCAGCTCGTACACACCGTGCGCGCCGCATCCGGAACTCGACGCGTGCTGGATGTGAAAGGCGCGTCTAAAGACCCGCCTCTACGACCTACGAATCCCGATTGCGAGGGTAAAGTACCTCGCGTGAGTGACTGGATACAGGGTGCGGTGTCGCCCGCTGACGCGCTCTCGGTCGTGTCGAGTGGCATGACCATGTTCGTCCATGGCGCGGCGGCAACCCCGACAACGCTCCTCGACGCCCTGGCCGCGCGATCGGATCTCGAGGGCATCTCCCTCTATCACCTGCACACGGGTGGCCCCGCACCCTTTGTCGCGCCAGAGTGCCGCGGACGTTTACGCTCGGTCTCGTTGTTTGCCGGTCCGCCGGTGCGGGACGCCATCGAGCGCGGTGACGCCGACTTCGTCCCGATATTTCTGTCGGATATCCCCTCGCTGTTTCTGACGCGGCAGATTCGGCTCGACGTCGCACTACTGCAGCTGTCGCCGCCAGACGCACACGGGTACTGCACGCTCGGCACCTCCGTGGACGCGGCACTCGCCGCGTCTCAGACTGCGCGATACATCATCGCGGAGATCAACGAGCGGATGCCGCGGACGCACGGGAACACATTGGTGCCGCTGTCGCGCATTCACGCGTTCATTCACACGTCACGCCCGCTCTGGCCGCACGAAAGCCGAACGGCCTCGCCTGAGGAAGAGGCGATCGGCGCCAATGTCGCGTCGCTCGTCGAGGACGGCGCCACTCTGCAGACGGGGATCGGTGCGATCCCGGATGCCGTGCTGCGCCGGTTGTCGGACAAGCGAGACCTCGGCATCCACACCGAGATGTTCTCGGACGGCGTCGTCGATCTGGCGAAAACAGGCGCGATTACCAATCGTCTCAAGCACGTGCACCGTGGTCGCATCGTGACGAGCTTCGTCAACGGCAGTCAGCGCGTCTACGACTTCGTCAACGACAACCCGTTCGTCGAGTTCCATCCCTGCGATCGGACCAATGACTCGGCGATCATCAAGGTCAACGACAAGGTCACCGCGATCAACTCCGCGCTGGAGATTGATCTATCCGGCCAGGTGGTGGCGGACTCGATCGGCTTTCGGATTTACAGCGGCATCGGTGGACAGATGGACTTCATCCGCGGCGCCGCGCTGTCAGAAGGCGGCAAGCCGATCATCGCCCTGCCGTCGACGGCCGCCGGCGGTACTGTCAGCCGAATCGTGCCGTCGCTGAA
The DNA here is from genome assembly GCA_046765795.1 of Acidobacteriota bacterium. Classification (GTDB taxonomy): domain Bacteria; phylum Acidobacteriota; class Vicinamibacteria; order Vicinamibacterales; family UBA2999; genus Gp6-AA40. The sequence continues at coordinate 16,931 of JBKPRH010000329.1, forward strand.
GCCTGGTGCGGGTGTGGTGACGACACGCGGACACGTTCATTGGGTCGTCACTGAGCACGGCGCGGTGAATCTGTTCGGACTGAGCCTTCGTCAGCGCGCCGAAGCGCTGATTCGCATCGCCCACCCTGACGTTCGCGGCGAGCTCCGCCGTGCATGTGCCGAGACGCGTCACATCACCCTGTAACCGAGCTGGACGCGCGAAACATTCCCCACAGGGTCGGCGAAATCCCCCGACGTCTGGCGTTGATATCGAGGGAACGGCCGACTTTGGCTCGAAATTTCGTTGGCACAGAGGCTGCTCTTGCCCCGTGTCGAGGAGACGACACATGGCCGACGCCGCCAACGCCACCCTTCATACCCCGTGGGACTGCCGATGGAGCCGATTCGCTCGCCGCACGGCTCGGGAGCAGACACGAGGCAGTCTCTGGGAATGCGTGCACACCGACGCGCGCGTGGCAATCACCGAGGCCGACTGCGCGGCGTGCCCGTTCTGGGAATATCAGCCAACAACGGACAGCGCGCTCGTTCAGGCGAAGACGTGCGAGCGTGCCGCGCGAGATCGTTCGGTTCGACAGATCCAGGGCGGCATCCGCATCACACTGTTCGTGCTCGCCGCGATCTTCTTCGGATGCGGCTTCGTTGTCCTGACCACCCCGCTCGTGGTCCCGTTCACCATCACGATGTGGCTCGGTGCGGCAATGTCATTCATGGCTGGTGTGTTTGGCAATTTCCGCAGTCACCATGACGGCACGTTCCGCGGATTTCTGCCGCCACGCGCGTAACGGAGGACGCCTCGTCGGTTCGGGCAAGATGATCGTGGTGTTAATGTCGGCCGTACTCCCGAGGACTGTTGCACTTCGGCTGGTCTCACCGCCACCCGTGTGAGCTGAACGCCCACTCGTTTATCGGATTGATGCGCGGCGCGGTTCTTCGTTATTTTGAGGCCGCGCCTATGAGCACACCAATCCGTCCTTCCATCGGACCTTCAGGCATTGCTCAGGTGCTGCACGGCGACAGGCCTGCGACCTCGGTGCGTCGCGCTCGCGCATTCGATCGATGGCTCGTCGCACACCTGCAGCGAAATATCAGACCAGCCGCGGTACGTCTGGAGTTGTGGGATGGAAGTTCACCGTACGACAACTCCGCGACCGCAGTAGGCTCGGTCGTCATCCGCGATCGACGCACGCTGATCGGACTCGCGCTGCATCCGGATCTGCAGTTTGGCGAGTCGTACATGTCCGGACGCCTCGATGTGCGTGGCCCCCTCGAGCCAGTCGTCGAAGCGCTGACACGCGTGTCGCAGCTGCACGTGTGGCGCGATCGTGTGACGCTGACGCTGCCCAACACGTTGACAGCATCACGTCGCAACGTGCACAGCCACTACGATCTCGGCAACGATTTCTATCGCCTGTGGTTGGATCGCAATCTCGTCTACACCTGCGCCTACTACGCGAACGAGCAGATGTCACTCGACGAGGCCCAGAT
>JBKPRH010000330.1:0-9459 GCA_046765795.1 Acidobacteriota bacterium
GCTCCGCAGCGCCGGCCCGTCGAGCCCGGTGAAGAGCGCGACGGGCCTCAACAGATCGATGTGCGAACTGGGCACGATTCGAGGATATCCGTCTCAACTCTCAATTCCCAACTTCCAGCGCCCGGCCACTCCCAACCGCCAATTCCCAACTCCCAACAACTTTCAATTGGGAGTTGGAAGTTGGGAGCAGCGATTTGTCAAAGCGCTACTTCTGTTGTTGAAGGAACCGCAGCGTGAGCCCGTTCGGATCACGGATGCTGAACTCCAATCCGCCGTGCACGGGCTCGTGCAGCGTCTGCACGAACTCCACGTCCGCGCGTTCGAGCTGACGGGACTTGAGGAATCCGTACAGGTCCTGCACGCGATCCGTGACGAGCAACAGGCTGACACCGCGCGCGCCCGCCGTTTCACGGACGTCGAAGGTGATCTCCGCCTTGCCCAGCATGACCAGTCCCCAGAAGACGCCGCTCCCATCCGTCGGGTAGCGCGCCACCTCCGTGAAGCCGAGCGATGCGTACCACGCGAGCGTGCCGCCCACATCTCGCGATCCGATCACGGGAGTGGATGACTGAATCGAATCAGCAAGGCCCGACGCGACTGCCGACGCCTCGGGCACGGACGTACGAGGGAGCTGACGTGCGCCCGCGCCGAGCAGGCGCTCGGCCGCCTGACGATCGCCGCGCAGCCGTGCGAACTCCATCGCCGTCTGGCCGTTGTGATCGGTTGCGTCCAAATCGGCGTCCAGCTCGATGAGCAAATCCAGGATGTCCGCGCGGCCCCGCGCGATTGCGAAATGCAGGGCGGTCTGACCGTGGTGGCGAGGTGAGAGACGCGCGTCGAGCGTTTCGGGATGCTGCTCGACCAGCGCGCGAATCACATCCAGGTGGCCTAGCGCGATGGCGGAGAAGATGTGGTGACAGGCACCTCGGTCGACCAGCAGCGAGACGACTTCCCTCTGGTCGTCGGCAGGCTGCGCGAAGAACGTCGCCCAGCCGATCACACCGATGTGCTCGTCGTCGCCAGTGTCGTTGGGGTCCGCGCCCGCGTCCAGCAGGACGCGCGCCATCTCGATGTTGTTCGCTGCCGCGGCAATGTGCAAGGCGGTGGCGTCATGCCGCGACGCACGCGCGTGCAACAACGAGGGATCCTCGCGCAGGAGTTCGCGGACGCTGTCAGCATCACAGCCCCTGACGGCTGCGAACCAGCGCGACGTGAGGTCGCCGCGACGACGATCGATTTCGGCTTTCAACGCGCGCCAGCTTGAAAACCCGTGGTCCTGTGCGACGGCGAGCAGCGCATCGGCCAGCCTGGCGCCGGGCGTGTCACTCCTCAGTGTCGGCAGTCGATCCTTGGCGAGTTTACGAAGATATTCGAGCGAGGGACGTGACGGGAGCGTCGAGTTCGACATAGACCCCTTCCTTCCACAATCGCCCGGCGTCCGCGTCTCACGGGCTGGAAGTCAGGGTGTCTGACTCTCGTTTGCTGTGCAGTGCAGGTGGGTTCGACCCTTTACGCGGACCGTCGGCCGCCGTATCCGGCCAGAGCGGATCCTACGATCTTCTTCGCTGGGAAGAAAGTAGTGTCGTCAGAAGCGCCACGCCACACCGGCCCGGACCGGCGCGACGGCGAGCGCTTCCCCCGCTTCGGCGCCGATCATGATCCGGCCATCAGCGAAGAGGCTGAGACGTTCTTGAAGCGGCACGTGGATCCCGGCGCCAAAGAATATCGCGCGAACGTCGTTCGTCACGGGATCGGGGAACATCTCGTTCACATTCGGATGCGACACACCGGCGGCGAATCCGACCAGCCCGTACGGCCCGACACGATCGCGGCCGAATGGCGTGACGCGCAGTTGCGCGGAGCCCAGTGTCAGTGTTCCACCGCGGAAGCCGGCGAAGCCGCCCCGTCCATCGCTGCTCAACCGGCTCGACAGGTGCGTCCCTTCAACGTCGAACAGCACTGCAAGACGCGATGTCGGTGAATACCCGATTCCGCCCGCCAGGCTGTAGCCGCCATCGACGAGCGTGGGGCCGGCCGAGCCCTGCAGCAGGAATGACTGGGCGCCTGCAATGCACGGAGTGAGCAAAGACAGGAGAAATATCAGGCCGCGGATGACTCGCATAAGCTCCTCTGCACTGGAAGGTGCAAACGAGGTGCTGTTCGGCTCACGCTGGCAGAACTCGACGTCGGCCAGACGACCGGTGCATTTCTTGCTCTCCACGTTAGATGAGAGGTGACTCGATGCGTGGACAAGATCTGGATCGAAGAAATCCTGCTGTGCTCGCCGGCTCGGCATTCGTGCTTGGCCTCGTCGGTGGATTGCTGCTGAAAGGTGTGGGCAAGCGGATCTACGAGCGTGCCCGTACTGGCTTGTGGCATCGCGAGTACGAGAGCACTCACAACTACGACAGCAACCTTCCCGAGTCGCTCGGGCGGCGAGAGCCGGCACCATACCCGGGACAACCGCGCTACGGTGGCACCGGCGCCCTCGGCGTGTCTCCCGCTTCTGTGGCCGCCGCGCGGCCGGAAGAACAAAAGGATTAACTACTTCATCAATTCCGCGAGCTTCGCGCTGACGGCCTCGCCCCAGATCTCATAGCCCTTCGCCTGCGGGTGCAGATTGTCGGCCCGGAATGAATCAGGCAGGAACACGCCTTTGTCGTCGAGGAATTTCTGGCCGATGTCCATGTAGAACACGTTCTTCTTGTCGTCGAGCTTCGCGATGATCTGATTGGCCTCGGCGATCTTGTCGCGGACCGGATCGCCGGGCAGGGCTCTCGGGAAGATCGCGAGCAGCAGGATCTTGGCTGACGGGAAATTGCGTCGCAGCTCCATCACCACAGCACCGACGCCTTCCGCGATCTCGGGACCAGTCGACTGACCGGTGTTGTTGGTCCCGATCATCAGCATCACGGCCTTGGGCTGAAAGCCTTGACCCTCGCCGTTGCGAAGTCCCCACAACACACCTTGAGTCGTATCACCGGCCACCGCGAAGTTGGCCGTGCGGATGCTGCCGAAGTACTTGTCGAACACCGGCTTGTTTGCGTCGAGCTGCCACCAGTCGGTGATCGAGTCGCCATGCAGGAGCAGATCGATGTTGCCCTGCTTCGCCGTCGCGACGAATCCCTCGTGCCGCGGTCCCATGCGCTGATTGGTCTGCGTGAACGTCGCCGCCACATTCAGCCGCGGCGTCTGCAGAAGCATCAGCGGCTCGAATTTTTTGAGCAGCGGGCGCGCCGATGATTTGTCCTCGTCGATCAAGCGCTTCAACGCGGCATTGGCCTGTTCCAATTCGGCCGGCGTCGGCCGCGGAATCGCAACTTCCGGTGGCACTGGTGCAGGCGGTCCGATCACCACGGGTGCAAAGGCGCCGCGGCCACCGCCCGGAGGGCCGCCAGGGCCTTGCGCTAATGCCGCACCAACAGTGGGACCGATAGCACAGAAGACGATGAGGACGATCAGTCGCTTGATCATGGGCGCAATTCTAGAGCTTTTTGGTGCTGTCGGACCCATCGCGTAGCATGTCTTCGGTGCTGCGGCGGACCCTGGATCCCTCCACTCCCGTGCGGGCCGCCGTACTCGTCGCGGTCTTCCTGGTTTCAGGCGCAATGCTGGCCTACCAGGTCCTGCAGGTCGTCGTCCTCGGCCTGCAACTCTTTCCGGAAGCCGCATTCCTGGTGGTTTCGCTCTCGATGCTGGGTCTGGGGTGCGGCGGATCGCTCGCCACCGTGCTGACGCGTCGCCTCACGCGCGAGGATCTTGCCGGACCGCTGCTCTGGTCGGCGCTCGCCTTCCCCGTGGCGATGCTCGGTTCGATGATTCTCACCAGCCGGCTCCACGCGTTGCTTCCGCTCATCCTGGTGAGCGCGCTTCCCTACGTCTTTGCCGGGCTGTTCTTGTCGCTGCTCTTCGCGCTGTGGCGCGAGCGCGCGACCGAAATCTATTTCGCCGATCTGCTCGGCGCCGGTGTCGGCTGCGCCGCGATCGTTGGATTGCTTGACGGCTTGGCGAACGCAGGAACCGTCACGATCGCGCTCGCTGTCGCGGCCGCGTTAGGAACGGTGCTCGTGAGCGCCGCAATCGCGCCGAGGCGTCTCGTGTTCGCGGGAGTCGTGTTGGTCGCGTCGGTCGCGGCGTTCGGTGTGAACAGCCGGCTGTTCGTGTTCGGCCCAGGGCTCGAGAAGTTCTACGGGCAGCTGCTCGCGAAGGGCGAGCGTGGCGGACGTGTCGCTCGCGACGCCTGGAACTTCCTCGGCCGCGTTGACGCCTTCGACGCCGGTCCGGGGATCGGCGAGTTCGCGTTCGCGCGCAAGGCGCTTGATCTCATGGATGCGGGCTCCGCGTTCCGCCTGCTCTTCATCAACGGCTACAACTGGACCTACAGCGTCGACTTCCGTGGTCACGTGGACCAGGCGCGTCCGGTCTTCGATCGCTGGGTACAACGCGTGCCGTATCTGTTCACGAACGCTCCCGACGTGTTGAACCTCGGAAGCGGCGGCGGTGCTGACGTGTACCTCGCGATGCAGAACGACGCCCGCAGCGCGACCGCCGTGGATATCAACGGGCTCATGATCGAGGCCGCGACCGAGTGGTATCGCAACGACTGGGATGGTGTGTGGCAGCGGCCGAACGTCTCGGTGCATGAGATCGATGCGCGCACCTTCGTCAACACGACCGAACGCCGCTTCGACGTCGTCACCCTCAACGCCGTTGACACAGCGGCGACGCAGTCTTCGCTCCTCTCGACGAATTTCCTCTACACGACCGAGGCGTTCAGACGGTATCTCGACGTGCTGCGTCCTGGCGGTGTGATCTTTCTCACGCGACCGCGCGCGCAGCTTCTGCGGGCGGTCACCGCCGCAGTCGCCGCGCTTCGCGAGCGCGGTGTCACCGATGTCGGCCGTCACATCGTGGTGCTCGCGGACAGCGATCTGCTGTCAGCGGCGATCTACGTTGACCCTCTAACTCCGGCGCAGGCGACGACGTTCGCGGAAGAGGTGAAGGCGGGCGCGCTCGACGCCACGCTGCAGTACGCTCCCGGCCTCGAAGTCGAGTCGAATCTCGCGAGCGACTACTTCGCGGCGCTCGCTGCGGGGCAACTCACCGACTTCGAACAGCGGCATCACGTGCGCACCGATCCGGCCACAGACGATGAGCCGTACTTTTATCAGGTCGAGCCGGCGTTCATCGGTTCGATCGCCTCGCAGGTGATCGCGCTGCTGCTCTTCCTGCTCGTCGGCATCGGCATCGTGCTGATCCTGGTTCCCCTGCTCCGGCTCAAGCTGCCCGACAAGAATCGGCTCGTGGCCGGGCATTTCATCTACTTTGGTTGTCTCGGGCTCGGCTTCATGCTGGTCGAGATCGCCGTGATGCAGCAACTCTCGCTCGTGCTCGGCCATCCCGCGTACTCGGTGAGCGTGACGCTCGCTGGCATGCTGATCGCGTGCGGGCTCGGGAGCCTGGTCGCGGGCGTCGCAGCGCACAAGTGGCCAACGACCGTCCGGCCCATCGCGCTGACGGCATCAGCGGCCGCGATCGCGCTCTATGCGGTGATCGTGCCGCTCGTCGAGCAGGTTGCGCCCGCCAGTCTGGCCGGTCGAGTCGTACTCTGTCTCGCCTTACTCGCGCCTGGAAGCTTCTTCATGGGCATGCCGTTTCCACTCAAGGTGCAAAGCCTCGAAGGCGCTGACAGCATGCTGGTGCCGTGGGCGTGGGTCGTCAACGGCCTCGCGTCGGTGGCAGGTTCGGTATTGGCAATCGGGTTGACGATGATGCTGGGGTTCCGTGGCGCGCTGCTGATCGCAGCTGCGCTGTATCTCGTCGCGCTCGCGGCGGATCGGATCACTGCAACCGCACCCGCCGCTGTTCCGCAGGCGATGTAGCTACTTCGCTTTGTAGTCCTGGTCTCTCACGGGCTCGAGCCACGTCGTGGCCGCGTTGACGTTCACAGCGATGTGCGTGCCCGCGCTTCCTGGCGCTGCACCGTGCCAATGACGTTCACCCGGCAGGATGACGACAGCGTCGCCAGTCTGGAGATCCTGGACGTCGCCGCCTGCCACCTGCACACGAACACGGCCCTCGACAATGAAGAGCCACTGAGGTCCGGAGTGTTTGTGCCAGTTGGTTCGCGCGCCGTCCGAGAATGCCACGCGATACACGCCGACCGGCACGCTGGTCTCGTCATGGGCCAGGCGCTGGACCGTTGCCTGTCCGAGGAAGGTCGCCGGATCGACGGGGCCGAGCGGCGCGTCACTTGATCGAAAGATGTGCATAGACGACCATACGCGCACATCACGTCGAGACACAAATCGCGCTCGCGAACTGGGATACCAAGGCCAAGAAGATTAACTAGCGGCTTCTATAATCACCCGATGGGGACTCGGTCGGAGGAGCCCGGCGCGCGCGATCCATTCCTGCGCATGCACGCCGTCAACGTCTACGTCAGAGATCAGGAACGCAGCCTTCGGTTCTTCCTCGACACGCTCGGCTTTCAGCTCGCGTTCGACGCGCGCGTGGAATCGGGTGAGCGGCTGGTGGCGGTGACTCCGCCGGACGGCACAACCGTACTGGCGTTGATCCAGCCGCCGCCGCATTCACTGCGGTCGAAGTTGATCGGGCGTGCGACGCAAGTCGTCTTCGTCACCGAAAACCTGGCAGCGACGTACCGCGAGTGGCATAGCCGCGGCGTCCGATTCCTCGGTACACCCCGACTGAAACGCGTCGCGTACGAGCCGGCCGGTGCCGCATCAACCGGGACCTCCTCGCCGGATCACAACGCGACCGCGTGGGGTGGCGCCTTCGCACGTTTCGAGGACCCCGATCGCAATTCCTACGCACTCGTCAGCTTCGACGAAGTCAGCCGCGCCGTCGAGGCGCAGCGCCAGGCGGCCGCCGAACGGCGCGAGGCCGAACGCCGCGCCGCCCACGAGCTCGAGATCGCGCGCCGGGTTCAGGCGCGACTCTTTCCGCAGCGGCTGCCAGAACTCCAATCACTGGAGTACGCCGGCGCCTGCGTGCAGACGCATCAGGTCGGCGGCGACTACTACGACTTCCTCGATCTCGGTCACGCTCGCCTGTGCCTCGTGCTCGGTGATATCGCCGGGAAAGGAATCGCCGCGGCGCTGCTGATGGCCAACCTGCAGGCCAACCTGCGCAGTCAGTGCGCGACCGCGGAGCGGCCGGAACAACTGCTTCAATCGGTAAACCGGCTGTTCTACGAGAACACCGCCGACAACGCCTACGCTACGCTGTTCTACTCCGAGTTCGACGATCGCACGTGCCGCTTGCGATACGCGAACTGCGGCCATCTTCCTGGTCTCGTCGTGCAGAGAGATGGAGTCGTGAAGCGATTGTCGTCCACGGCAACAGTGGTCGGTTTGTTCAGCGAGTGGCCCTGCCGCACTGAGGAGGTTCAACTGTGCCCGGGCGATCTGTTCGCTATCTACTCCGACGGCGTCACTGAAGCGGAAAACCAGCGTGACGAGGAGTTCGGTGAGGAGCGACTGCTCGACGTCATGACGCGGGCTCGCGATGAGAGCCCGAGTCACATCGTCTCAACGGTGTTCGATGAAGTGCGACGATTCAGCGGCGACCGTCAGCGCGACGATGTGACGTTCATCGTCGCGCGATGCAAGTCGCGCTAGGCTACACTGTGGCGGCCGAGAGGTACCTATGCCCAGATATCTTGCTTGCACGTTCGCGGCGCTGTTCCTCACTGCGGTCTCTGCGGCCGCACAGCAGAAGGCGACGATCACCGGGGTTGCCGACATTCCGTTCATGTCGGTACCCAATTTTCTGAAGCTGCCCGCTGGTGAATCGCTGGGCGAGTCGGTCGCCGTGGCGACCAATTCGAAGGGCCACATTTTCGTCTATCACCGCCGCGACACCACCCGCTTGTTCGAGTTCGACCGCAATGGCACCTTCCTCAAGGAGATTGGGAAGGGGTATTACGGCTTCGAGTTCGCCCACTCGGTGCGTGTAGACAAAGACGACAACATCTGGACGGTCGATGAGGGAACCAATCTGGTCACCAAGTTCAGTCCCGAAGGCAAGGTGCTGATGGTGCTGGGCCGGCGGCCGCCGGCGGTAGACGGCCCCGTGGTGTTCCCCGCCGGACCGAACCCGCCCTCGCAGAAGTACATCCTCTGCCGCCCGACCGACGTCGGCTGGGATCCGCAGGGAAACATCTTTGTGTCGGACGGCTACTGCAACAACCGCGTCGTGAAGTACGACAAGAACGGACGCTTCGTCGCGCAGGCTGGGAGCGAGAAGGCCGGGACGGCGCTCGGTGAATTCAATCTGCCGCACGGACTTCAGGTGGATGAGCGCGGCAACGTGTGGGTGGCCGATCGCACCAACAACCGCTATCAGGTGCTCGACAACAACTTGAAGCCGATTCGGGAGATCACCAACCTCGGGGTCGGCTGGACGCTGTGCATCTCGCCGGGACCGCATCAGTACGTCTTCCATTCCAATTCGAACCCGAATGGCAACGCGCCGGGGACGTGGGAGACGACGGGTGAGATCTACAAGACGGAGCTCGATGGCACCGTGCTCGGCAAGTTCGGAAAGCCTGGCAAGGTCACGCCGGGGTTCCAGGTGGTGCACATGATGGACTGCCGCAATCCCAATGAGATCGTGCTGGGCGAGATCGAATCGTGGCGCGTGCAGAAGTTCATCCTGCAGCCGGCATCGCGGACGGCCACGCATTAAGGAGACGACCATGAAACTGTTGAAGCTGGTACTCCTGGTCGCGTGCGTCATCGCGCCGATTCCCGCCGGCGCGCAGGGCCCGGCGCCCGCATTGAACTTCGATGCTGCAAACGCGTTGACGCTACCCGACGACATCTATCTGGGCGAGGTCGGCGGCGTGGCGACGAGCTCCAAAGGCGACATCTACGTCTACACCCGGACCGGCCATCCAACGGTGTCGATGGCCACTGCGCGCCCGTTCGCGCACGGCGGCTCGCGGCTGTTCCAATTCGATCGCAACGGACGCTTCACGCGCGAGATCGGTGCGGGGCTCTACGGCTTCTTGTTTGCCGCGCAAGTTCGCGTCGATCCGCAGGACAACCTCTGGGTCGTCGATGAGATGTCGGCGATGGTCATGAAGTTCGATCCGCAAGGCCGCGTCGTGCTGCTGCTCGGACGCAAGGCGGAAGCGCTCAACAACCCGCCGCGTGCCGGTGGGGCCGGGCCCGCGGGTGAGGGCGGTGGCCGCGGTGGCGGCCGCGCTCCCGGCGCGGGCGCACCGCAGGATGTCTTCAACCGTCCGACCGATGTGGCGTGGGATGCCCAGGGCAACATCTTCGTGGCCGACGGACTTGGCAACGCCCGTATCGCCAAGTTCACGAAGGACGGCGCGTTCGTCAAGTCGTGGGGACAGCGCGGCACCGCGAACGGCGAGTTCGCCAGCGTCAACAGCATCGCCGTCGACGCGCAGGGCAATGTCTACGCCGC
>JBKPRH010000331.1:0-7002 GCA_046765795.1 Acidobacteriota bacterium
GTCTGACGCCGATCATCCGGCCGCGTACCGTTGGCGAGGGAGCTGACGGCACCTTCGTTCGCGCCGGGGATCATCTGCACCAAACGGATGATGTTGCGGCCGGCAATCGGAAGATCCTGCACGGCCTTTTCGTTGAACAACGTCCCGACGGTGGAGCTGTCCGTTTGCAGCGGCGCGGCCTCCGCGGTGACCTGTATGTTCTCGCTGACGGTGCCGAGCGACAGCTTTGCGTCAACGCGTGCGCGATCGCCGCTGGACACCATCACGGTCGACATCTGCGTTCCAAACCCCTGCAGCTCGATGGTCACGGTATACGTTCCGATCGGCAGCAGGTTGAAGACGTAGTCACCCGTCTCGTTGCTGACGAGCGTGCGGGTGTCGCGGGTTGCGGTGTTGACGATGGTGATCGAGGCGCCTGGAAGAACGGCGCCGCTCGAATCGGTCACGCGGCCGAGAATGTCGGCGGTGGTGACCTGCGCCTGGGCCACGGTGGCCAGCAGCAGAAGGCACGTCGCACCGAGGAGGGCACGCCGGGCGAACTTCATAGACTCTTCCTCTCCTTATGTAACCGGTAACGCAGAAGGATGTAACCGGTTGCAGATGCTAACCGATCAACGCGGGCGGCGCAAGGTCGGCGCCCGGCCGCCCATCGATGTAACCGGTTGCATTTTTCCGTGTATTATCCGGTGCGCATGGCCGCTTGGCTGCATACCCTCCAGAACAGCGCCTTCTCCGCATGGGTGGTCGGTTCAGACTCCATCTGGGCCTATCCGATGATTCTCACCATGCACACCGTCGGGCTCGGCATCGTCGTCGGCGCGGCGGTCATCGTCGATTTGCGGCTCCTCGGCGTCGGCCCCGGCGTCCCGCTCGACGAAGTCAAACGCCTGTTCCCGATCTTCTGGGTCGGGTTCTTCATAAACCTCGTCAGCGGCGTCATGCTGTTCGTCTCGGAAGCGGCGGACAAAGCCACACAACCGGTGTTCCTCCTCAAACTCAGCCTGATCGCAATCGGCGTCGCAGTCACGGTGCGCATACGTCGCCGGCTGTTCGGCGGCGGCGGCGCCTCAATCCTTGCCGCGTCAGGCGTGCGGACACTGGCCATGGGTTCCCTGTTCGTCTGGGCCGGCGCCATCGTCGCCGGACGTTTGATGGCGTATTTGAAGTAGGTACCTATGGATCCGTTTTCCGCGTGGCTTGAAGCGACGCGCATCTCGACAACGATGCGCAACATGACCTGGTTGTGGCCGACCTGCGAGTCCATTCATTTCATCGGTCTTGGACTGCTCATCGGCGGAGCGGGCTACTTCGACCTTCGGCTTCTCGGGTTCATGCGGCGCGTCCCGGTCGGCGCCGCGAAAGCGTTCATGCCGTGGGCGATCGCAGGATTCGCGATGAACTTCGTGACGGGGACGTTGTTCTTCGTCATGGCGCCGCACATGTACGTGCCAAGCGCCGCCTGGTGGGCCAAGGTGTTCTTCATCGTCGTCGCCGGACTGAACGCGATGTTCTTCGAGACCACGCTGGGGACGCGCGTCATGCTGCTCGGTCCGAATGAAGACACGCCGTTGTCGTTCAAGATCGTCGGCGGCGTCTCGCTGTTCTCGTGGTTTGCCGTGCTCTTTTTCGGTCGGATGCTTCCTTATATTGGGACGGGTAATTAGAGTCCCGACAATGATGATCACGAGCCACGGAGGCACGGAGACCACGGAGGAACACCTTCTAATCTCCGTGTCCTCCGTGTCTCCGCGGTTTGTCAACCGTATCCAAACCGGCCTGACTTTGTAGAGTCGTATGCGTTACCGCAAGGCTGCGCGTCTGCCTGATGCGCTCTCGGAGATCGGCTACGGCATGTGGGGCATGGGCGGCTGGTCGGGCTCAGAGGACGCGGAGTCCGCGCGCGCGCTCGATCATGCCGTCGAACTCGGCTGCACGTTCTTCGATACCGCCGCTGCCTATGGTGACGGACATAGCGAACGCCTGCTCGGCGATTTGCTGCGTCGCTACCGCGACCTGAAGCTGGTTGCCGCGTCCAAGGTTGCACCGAAGAACCGTCAATGGCCGGGGCGCGCCACCAGCGCCGCAGACGACGTGTTCCCATACGACCACGTCATCGAATCGACCCATACGACGCTGCGCAATCTCGGCGTCGACACGCTCGATCTTCAGCAACTGCACGTCTGGGACGATTCGTGGGCGAATGCGGACGGCTGGCGCCGCGCGATCACCGAGCTGAAACAATCGGGAAAGATCCGTGCCTTTGGGATAAGCGTGAACAGGTGGGAACCGGCCAACGTGCTTCGCGCCCTGGAGACGGGACTCGTCGATGCGGTGCAGGTTGTCTACAACCTTTTCGACCAGTCACCCGAGGACGTCCTGTTTCCCGCGTGCCAGCGCGAAGGCATCGCCGTGATCGCCCGCGTGCCGTTTGACGAAGGCAGCCTTACGGGGACCCTGCGTTCCGATTCTCGATGGCCGGAGGGCGACTGGCGGAACACCTACTTCGCGCCAGCGCATCTCGCGGAGACGCTGCCGAAAGTAGATGCGGTGCGACGGGATGCGGAGGCGTTGGGCATGCCACTGCCAGAACTCGCCCTCCGGTTCATCCTCTCGCATCCGGCCGTGACGACGACCATTCCCGGAATGCGGCGGCCGCGGCATGTCGAGGCCAATCTTGGCGCGAGCGACAAGCCGCCGCTGTCTGCGGAAGTCCTGACGCGCCTCCGCGCGCATCGTTGGAACCGTGTGCCAGACGATCGACCCTGAACCCGACTCGGGCGGAGGCCGGCAACGCGCGGTAATAGGACCACTAGGATCGGATTGACCTTCCGTAGTCAATCGCCGGCCGTATAATCTCGCCGACTTTCCACACGCGGTTTAACCCTTCGAATTCCGACACGGCATCGGGGACATCGGTTTGTCTCACCACAAGGAGACGACTATGGCCAAACGTAGACCCACTCCCGCAGTGCGTCATACGACTGTTGGGGAGGCAGAGACATCGCGACGCAAGTTCCTGAAAACCGGCGCAGGGCTCGTGGCGGGCGCTTCGGCGTTTCCGTGGCTCGCACGCGATGCGGCCGCGGCGAATCAGGACGACAGTACGCTCGACTTCTTCAAGCGCTCCGAGAAAGACCCGAAACGCCGGTTCCTGCTCACGGGCGGAACGATCATCAGCATGGATCCGCAGGTCGGTAATTTCGCCAAAGGAGACGTGTTGATTGAGGGAAAGAAAATCGTTGCGGTCGGCCCGAATCTGAAGGCGACGGGGCAGCGCATCGATGCCACCGACATGATTCTGATCCCTGGATTTGCGGATCCCCATCGGCACGCATGGGAGGGTCAACTCCGCGGACTGAACCCGAACGCTGTCACCCTCGCGGACTACAACGCCTACACGCACCAGGGATTTGGCCCGTTCTACCGACCTCACGACATGTACGTCGGTAATCTCGCCACAGCGCTCGGCTGCATCGACGCCGGGATCACGTGCATCATCGACAACTCGCACAACTCCCGCACATCCGAGCACTCCGACGCCGCCATACAAGCGCTGTTCGATTCCGGCATTCGAGCGGTTCACGCCTCCGGCGCTCCCCAGTTCGGGGACTGGGATGGCCAATGGCCCCAGGATCTCGTTCGAATCCAGCAAAAGTATTTCAAGTCAGACGATCAGTTGGTCACGCTGCGGATGTTCTCCGGGGTGAATGCCGACAACTGGAAATTTGCGAAACAGCTCAATCTGTGGATCACAACCGAGGGAGGCGGCGGTGCGTTGTTACCAACGGTGGCCGCGCTTGGCTTGCTGGACAATCGCCACGCCTTCAACCACATGGGCGGGACGCCGGATTTGAATTGGCAGCTGATTCGCGACGCAGGCGCCTCGGTGAACGTCTGTCCACGGTCGGACCCGCAGTATGGGCTCAGCGAAGGCATCCCGGCGCTCCAGGCCGCGCTCGATCACGGCATGCGGCCTGGACTGAGCGTGGACAACGAAACGAGTTACAGCACCGACATGTTCATGGAAATGCGGGTGGCGTTTTTCTTCCAGCGTGGAGTGCGGCGAAACCGCATGTTTCAGGGCTTGCCGAATCCGCCCGCGCCCGTCACCGTGCAGGACATGCTGGAGTTCGCCACAGTGCGTGGCGCTGCCAATGCCGGTCTGCTGCATAAGGTGGGGACCCTCACGCCCGGCAAAGAGGCGGACATCGTGCTCATTCGCGCTGAGGACCTCAACACGATGCCTCTCGCGAACGCGTACGATACGGTCGTGCAGCAGGCCAACACCGGCAACATCGAGGCGGTCTTCATTGGAGGCCAGCTTCGAAAATGGCGGGGAGCGCTGCTCGATGTAAATCTCAGGAAACTGCGGGATCTCGTGTACGAGTCGCGACAGTATCTATTCGACCAGCGAGGCTTCACGCTCGATATCTTCGCGCAGGCGCCCTGATACGGGCATCGGTTGCGACCTCGGCGCCTCGAGGTATCGGCGGAGCCGCCGCCGATTGACGACGATCATCCAGGGGATGGCGGCCACGGCACGTGGCCGCCAATCTCGCTGTCAGCGACGCGGCTTTGCCTCCGGAAGTGGCCACGCGGCGTGCACACGCCACGTGTCGAACCGTGTGCCGGACGGCCCCTGGCGCCGCTTGCGGCGCCGGTTAGAATCCGCTAGCATCCTCGCTGCTTGCAACCGGTTACATTAATGTTTGCCTTGGGGAGAATCACCCTTATGTGCTCGCTGCGCCGTTTCGCGACCGCCGTCGCATTCGTGTGCCTGCTCATCTCCACTGCGTCCGCGCAGATTACAACCGGCGACATCGTCGGCCGCGTGACCGATGAAAGCGGTGCGGTCCTCCCCGGCGCGACCGTTACCGTCGAAAACCTCGGCACCCATGACATGCGATCGACCGTGGCCAGCGCAACGGGAGATTACGTTGTGAACCTGCTCCCGATTGGCAGCTATCAGGTCCGGGTCGAACTGGCGAGCTTCCGTCCGCAGGAGTCGCGCGTCGAGCTCCGAAGCGGTGAACGCATCCGCGTCGATGCCAAGCTGGCGATCGGGGCGTTATCGGACACCGTGCAGGTCACGGCCGAAGCGCCGCTTCTGCAGACCGACTCGTCCACGGTGAGCACGCTCGTCACGCAGAACGAGGTGCAGGATCTGCCGGTCAACGGGCGGAACTTCATCCGCCTCGTTCAATTGATTCCGGGTGCGAGCGAAGGCGCCGCCAATGCGCTCGCGAGCGGGACCCGTCCCGATGACCGGCGGCAGACGTCCGCCATCTCGATCAACGGCGCCGCCGACAACCAGAACAATCTGCTGATTGACGGCATGGACAATAACGAGCGCGCGATTGGCACGATCGGCGTCAAGCCCTCGATGGACGCGATCGCCGAAATGCGAGTGCAAACCAACATGTACTCGGCGGAAGTCGGACGCACCGCCGGAGGCGTCGTCAACCTGCTCACCAAGTCGGGCACCAACCAGTTCCATGGCTCGGTGTTCGGCGGCTTCCACGACGACCGAACCGACTCGCGCGACTACTTCGCGACAACTGATCCGATCCTCAAACAGAAAGGGTTCGGGGCCACGCTCGGAGGACCCGTGCTCGCCAACCGGACGTTCTTCTTCGCGGATTACGAAGGCGTCCGACTGCGAAATGGACAGGTGAACAACCTGACCGTGCCGACGCTGGCGATGCGGAATGGCGACTTTTCGGAGCTTTCGCAGATCATCTACGATCCGGCGGCGCCGGGACGGACGCCGTTTGCCAACAACCGCATCCCGGCGAACCGGATCGACCCCATCGCCGCGCGCTACGTCGCGCTGTTTCCGGAGCCGACTTCACCCGGGCTCGCCAACAACTACGCGAGCACGACGATTCGAACGCAGAACAGTTCGACGGCCGATGGCCGCATCGATCATCGGATCGACGACAAGAACTCGGTGTGGGGACGCTTTTCGTACAACAAGTCACACACCGTGACACCACCCGGATGTCCGCCGGTCAACGGCGTGTACGGAAACTGCCTCACGGGCAACAACGCAGGGTTCCCTGGCCCGAACGATACGAACGCAAACGCGCTGCAGGCGAATTACGTCCGCATCTTCACCCCGACGACGATTGCCGAAGTCAAGGGCGGCTACATGAAGGTCGGGATCTTCTCGTATCCATCGAACTACCGGACGAACGTCAGCCAGACGTTCGGCCTGCCGGGCGTGAACATCGACGACCTGGCGTCGGGCCTCGCCCTGCAGAACATCGCGGGGTACGCGATTCTCGGCGACACCCAGAACATCCCGCTCATCACCAAGGACCTCACGCAACAGTATCAGGCGTCGCTGACGAAGACGGTCGGCGCGCACAACCTCAAGATGGGCGGCGGCGTGATCCTGCGGCGATTCGGCGCGACGCAAAGCCAGCAGCCTAATGGGCTGTGGACGTATGACAACCAGCTGACCCGCAGCGCGACCGGCACGGGCGGCAACTCGCTGGCGTCTTTCCTTCTCGGATTGCCAACGCAGGTGCAGCGCTCGCACACGCCGTTCGAGCCGCGCTACCACACGAACGAACCGAGTGCGTACGTGCAGGACGACTGGCGCGCCAGGTCATGGCTGACGCTCAATCTCGGCCTTCGCTACGACATCTTCACGCCGTTCACGGAGGAACAGAACCGCCTCTCGAACCTTGATATTGCGACTGGCAGAGTGCTCGTCGCCGGCCGGAATGGCGTGTCGCGGACCGCCGGCGTCAAGACCGACTACTCGAACATCGGACCGCGGCTCGGCTTCGCGGCCACGGTGTCGCCATCGACGGTGGTCCGAGGCGGATACGGAATCACGTACTTCCCCGGCAACATCGCGTCGTTTGCCTATATGCAGAACGCGCCGCTGTTCAGCATCTACGGGCCGGTGATCAGCAACGGCACGCTGCTGGGCGGCGCGCCAAACCTGTTCCTGCGCGACGGTCTGCCGCCACCGCCGGCCGCGCCGTCGAT
>JBKPRH010000332.1:0-9353 GCA_046765795.1 Acidobacteriota bacterium
GGTGAGAATGGTTTCTGGATGAAGTCTACAGGAACAGGGAGCCTTGCCGTGTCCTCACCGAGCGCATCATCCATGTAACCGGACATGAAGAGCGTGACCAGATCCGGGCGCTCTTCGACGAGACGTCTGGCCAGCTCCGGACCGCGGAGGTCGGGCATGATGACATCGGTAATGAGCAGATCGATGGGACCGTGGTGATCGGCAGCGAGACGAAGCGCCTCGCTGCCCGATTCCGCTGTCAGCACGACATAGCCGTGGCGCTCGAGAGCCATCTGCACGAGGGCCTTGATGGCGACCTCGTTCTCGACCACAAGCAACGTTTCAGCTGCTGACATGAACCCCCGAGGGAATTTTAGTCGTCGACCTCCACCCGCGTCGCCGTAAACGTGCCGTCGGCTGCGCGCGTGCCCTTCACTTCGACCCGCAGGCCGTCCTTGATGTTGGTGCAACGGTCTTCGAATACGGTCGCGCTGCCGGTCTTGACGACAAGAGTCCCGAGGTTGAAGTTCACCGCGGGGCACGTCCCGGTCAATGCCGAGACGGTTCCCTTCACCTCATTCGCGTCATCGTCTTCGTCGTCATCATCATCGGCGTCGTCACCATCGTGGCGCCGGGTCTCAGCTTCGATGCGGGCGCTATTGCCACTGATGCGTACCTCGACCCTGATCTCGTCACCAGCGTTCACGTTGTTCAAGGTGATGCTCGCGCTCACGCCTTCGCCCGTGAAATTCAGCGTGACCGCCCCCGGTGGGACACCGGTCATCGTGAACTGACCCGCGCCATCCACATTGCTCGAAATGTTCGTGCCCGCGATCGTGACGCGTAGTGTCGTCGCCGCGTTGGCGCCGGTCGATGCTGCCGTTGTTGCGTCGAGCGTTGACGAACGCAGGCTGATCCCGCTGACACGGCCCGTGATCACCGCACCACTCCCGCTACCGCGTGAGACTCCGCTCGGTCCGCTCAGTGATGCCGACGAGTCGCCGCAGGCGGCGACAATGATCGCTGCCAGGATCGCTGGGAGTAGCCGCATTACAAAATGAGCACTTGCCACGCTGGCCTCCTCAAGGGGGAAACGCTGTGATTAAGGCAAGCGTCATTCCGTACCCGGTCGAGTCGGCGATTCTAGTGAGGACAATGACTTGCGGTCAGCGCACCCCCGGCCGTTTACCGGGGGTGTGCAGTGATTACGTAGGAAGTACGCGTCCCTTCCAGTGGTCTAACGGCTGCGGCGATGATCCGATTCGATCGTGGCGACGCCGTTATCCACACGCACGTCGAGAACGATGAGCTGGTTCACGCCGACATTGGTGAGAAGGATGCCGGCGCTGACACCGTTCTCCGTGAAGACCAGCGTCACGCTTCCTGGAGGTACTCCACTGAGTCTGAAGTCGCCGTCAGCGCCGACGACCGTCGAAATACCTGGTGGACCGATGCCAACGCGTGGTGCCGTCAATGAGCTCTGGCTGCTCTGATTGAAGTTGGTGCCCGTGACACGGCCAGTAATCACGGCGCCGGTGGATACACTCCCAATGGAGGGAGGTCCGGAAAGCCGGTTGGTGAATGGTGGTCCCGTAGGACCGGTAGGCGCGATGTTGTCGTTGTCGTCGCAGGCGGCTAAGGCGATCACACAGAAAACGATAGCCAGCAGCCTGGGGTGCAGAAGAGTTCTTGCCACTGGTTCCTCCCGAGGGCAGAAACCAGTGGCAAGTGTCGTTCCCGAAATTTCTCAGAACTTGAAGACGACGCCGCCGCTCAGCCGGCCAAAGTCGAGCTTTGTATCGGCAATCGGAATCCCGAGCAGCTCGAGATCCGAGAAGGCATGGAAGTACCGCAGATCGCCGCGGATGCCGAAGTGATCACCGAAGTACCCGATCGCGCCGCCGCCGATGTCCCATCCGAAATGGTTGTCGCTGTTTTCGAGAAGCTCGCCCACGGTGAGCTCGGTGTGTGTCTTGATCAACCCGAGACCCACAACTCCGTACGGCTGCAGCACACCAAACTTCGGCGCGAACATCACGTTGCCCATGAACGTGAGAACCGACGACGATGTGCCCGGGATGTCGCCGAAGAAGTTGTCGATGTACGCGAACTCCGCTTCGGTGCCGAAGACGCTGCCGATCGAGCCGAAGGCAACACCCAGGTTGCGCCGCTTGTCCTCACAGTTGGTAACTTCAGGGCAACCCGAATCGCCCCCGAAGTTGTAGCCAAGGAATGGACTGATGTACGCCTGCGCCGACGCCTGATCGGCTATCCCGAACACGAACAGGGCGGCGAACGCGCCCGCTGCGACTACCCGTCGAACCTTCGATCTGTTCATCGTGTGCACCTCGTGGCTGGGCTTGATGCAAGAATGAGCCCGGCACGAAATGCCGTGATCTACAATTCATTCCCACGTCGTTCCAGCTGAGCTGGGCATGACGACCTGTGTCTCATTGGATCGAGATCGGGTGTACAGACCACAAACGAGGGCGTCGTGATCGCGATCGAGTCACTCCATCACATTGGCATCACCGTGACCGATATCGAACGCGCCAAAGCGTTTTACGGCGGCGTCCTGGGGCTGCGCGAGCTGCCGCGTCCGCCATTCGATTTCGGCGGCGCCTGGTATCAGATCGGCGATCGCCAACTGCATCTGATCGTGCATCCTCCGACACGAACACTGCGCGGTACGCGCGACATCGATGCGCGCGACGGGCATCTGGCGATTCGTGTACGGAGCTACGACGAGACCGTGCAACATCTGCGCAGTCACGGCATCGAATGCCTCGAGTCGCCGCGCAATCTGACGCCGTGGGCGCAAATCTATGTGACGGATCCGGACGGCAACGTCGTAGAGTTCAATACCGACGCTCCACACACGACGCCTTCAGCGTCTACGGACCACTAAGGAGGTCTCATGCGAAGGATCGGTGCTCTCGTTGTCCTTGCCGCAGCGGTCATCGCCTGGCCGATCACAGCCGCCACGCCCACTGCGAAGCCGGAGGAAGTTGGCTTCTCGTCAGAGCGTCTGCATCGGATTAACGATCTGGTGCAGCGTCATATCACCGCCGGCGACTTCTCAGGCGCGGTGACGCTCGTCGCGCGCAACGGTCGCATCGCGCACTTCGAGGCCCAGGGCCTGATGGACATCGAGTCGCGGAAGCCGATGCAGAAGGATGCCATCTTCCGCATCATGTCGATGACCAAGCCAGTGGTGGGCGTCTCGATCATGATGATGATCGAGGAAGGCAAGGTCAGGCTCACCGATCCTGTATCGAAGTTCATACCCGAGCTGAAGGATTTGAAGGTGGCGGTGCCGATGACGGGCGCAGGGAACGCGCCTGGGGGCGCACCGAACGCGCCGGCAGGTGGACGCGGTGGCGCCGCCGCAGAGCCGCGGTACTACACCGTTCCTGCGGAACGCGAGATCACGATTCGCGATTTGCTGACACACACGTCGGGGCTCGTCAGCGGCGGATTGAGCAACACCGAGGCGCGGAAGGTGGCGCTCAAGGGCCAGGAGTCCCTCGCGGACTACATTCCTCGACTCGGTGGAGTCCCGCTTGATTTTCAACCGGGCACGCGTTGGGCCTACAGCGCGCAGGCCGGCTTCGACGTCCTCGCGCACGTCGTCGAGAAGGTGTCGGGCATGCCGTTCGGGCAGTTTGCGAAGACGCGCATCTTCGATCCGCTCGGCATGAAGGACACGTTCTTCTATCCCGCCGACGGCAATCCGCGCATCGTCACGAGGTATGTCCGCGGTCAGCAGAGTGGCAAGCTCGAACGCCAGGACACCCTGGCGAATTTCATGAACGGCGTGTACTTCTCGGGCGGCGGCGGTTTGATGAGCACGGCCGAGGATTATCTGCAGTTTGCGCAGATGTTGCTCAACGGCGGCCGCGCCAATGGCAAGGTGTTCCTCAGTCCGCGCACCGTGGAGATGATGGGATTGGTGCATGCGCCGGACACGCTGCCTGGCCGTCCGCATGGTGAAGGCTATGGGCTCAGTATGCGCGTCGTGAACGATCCCGTCGCGCGCAATACGTTCCTCTCGCAGGGCAGCTTCGGCTGGAGCGGCGCCTTCGGCACGCACTTCTGGATCGATCCGAAGGAGAAGATCGTGGCGGTGCTGATGACGCAGACGTCGAACAACGAGGTCCGCGCCGACTTCGAAAACGCGGTGATGTACGCGTTGGTCGGCGGGGTGGTCCCGAGCCCCGGGACGAACTGAGGGCTTGAGTTGGCTTTGGGCTCTTGGCTTTGGGCTTTCGGCTTTTTGCCTAAAGCCTAGAGACCAGAGCCTAAAGCCAAAAGACCAAAGAAAGCCCGGCCGGTGAAACACCGTAAAGCACTGAGCCGTATTTCGGTTGTTCGCCACCCGTCGTTGTAGGATCCTCTGCCGAGAAGGAGATCGTCCTCATGAGGAGCCGGGCTCTTGGCCTCGTCGCCATCACCCTCACATCCACGTTGGGTCTCGCGGGAACTGTCGGTCTAGCCCAGTCGCAGCCGGCCGCCGCAGCCCGTCCGACTACCGCAGCCAAGGGGAAAGTGCCGCGCACTCCATGGGGTGATCCCGATCTGCAGGGTGTCTGGGACTACCGGACGATCACGCCGCTCGAGCGCAACCGCGAGCTCGGCACACGCGAGTTCTACACCGAGGAAGAGAAGAAGACGCTCGAAGCCCGCGCCGGACGTCGCATGGACGGCCCACCGGAAGAGATTCGACCGGGTCTCAACCACGCCCAGTACTGGACCGATCCCGGACGCTTTGTCTCCGATGGCTATCGCACGTCGCTCATCATCGACCCGCCCGATGGTCGCATTCCCGCGCTGACGGCCGAGGGCAGGGCGCGTCAGGGGCGTGCGCCCAATCGCAACAACGCGGTCAATGCGTCGTGGCTCGATCGAGGCGATCAAGAGCGCTGCATTACGTACGGTTTGCCAAGCGCCAGTCTGCCGACGCTCTATAACAACAACATCCAGATCGTGCAGGCGCCGGGGACGGCGGTCATCGTGCACGAGATGATTCATGAGGCGCGCGTCATCCCCCTCGACGGCCGTCCTCGGCTGAACGACAACGTCCGCGCCTGGATTGGTGACACACGGGGCCATTGGGAGGGCGACACGCTCGTCGTCGAGACGACGAACTTCAACGGCAAGCACAACTATCGCGGGTCGACGAGCGGTCTGCATCTGACCGAGCGCTACACGCGTATTGACGACGGCCGGCTCGAGCTTCGGCTGACCGTGAGCGACCCGACTGTCTGGGAGAAGCCGTGGACCGTGCTGCTGCCGATGCGTCCGACCGAGGGCCAGTTGCTGCTCGAGTACGCGTGTCATGAGGCGAACCTGAGCATGTTCAATCTGCTCGAGGTCGCGCGCGACGCTGAGAAGGCCGGCGCCAAGGGGCAGGCTCCGGCACGCAACCAGGAACCGGTGGACGACAGGCAAGAGCGCTGACTCGCTTTCACGATAGGAAACCAACGAACTATGTCTAAAGCACGCGTCGTATTCGTCGCCCTCATCTTCGCTGTTAGCGTGTCGTCATCTCTTCGAGCACATCACTCCTTCGCCGCCGAGTTCGATGCCAATCAGCCGGTGACGCTCAAGGGCACCGTCGTGAAGATGGACTGGGTCAATCCGCACACGTGGATTCACCTCGACGTCAAGAATCCCGACGGCACTGTCACGCGGTGGATGATCGAAGGTGGCACGCCGAACACGTTGGTCAGGCGTGGCTTCACGAAGAAATCTCTCGAGGCGGGCACGGAGATCACCATCCAGGGATACCGCGCGAAGAACGGCGCCAACCGCGCCAATGGCGCAGACATGATCCTTCCGGATGGCAAGCGGCTGTTCCTGGGTTCGTCGGGAACCGGGGCGCCGAGCGACGGGCCCGACGCCGGTCAGAAGTAGATGTAGTGTCCGGCTTCAGCCGGACCTGATCATGTAGTGTCCGGCTTTAGCCGGACCTGAGTTAACGTAAGGGCCGCTGCAGGGCGGCCCTTACTACGTACGATGACCAACAAAAACCGACGACGTCTTCTCCAGTTGCTCGCGGCGAGCCCGCTCGCGTCCTTGCTCGATCTCCCGTCGCTGATCGCGCAGCAATCGGGATCCACGTCCGCTACGCCCGACCTTATCGCCAATGTCGGCGATGCGCTGAACGTCTTCGATTTCGAAGCGGTCGCGCGGACGAAGCTGCCGGCGTGGCACTGGGCCTGGATGTCGAATGGCGCAGAAGACGGCGCGACCATTCGCGCCAATCGCGAAGGCTTCGAGCATTATCAGCTCCGCGCACGTCGGCTGGTGGACGTCAGCAAGACGGACATGTCGGTCACGCTCTTCGGCAAAACGTGGGAGACGCCGATCTTCCTCTGTCCGGTGAGCGGTCATCGGATGTACAACCCGCAGGGGGAACTGGCCACGGCGCGTGCGGCGAAGGCGAAGAATCATCTTCAAATGCTTTCGACGATGACGACGACGCCGGTTGAAGAGGTGAATGCGGCGCGCGGCGAGCCTGTGTGGTTCCAGCTGTACACGCGGCCTGAATGGTCGCAGACACGAGAGCTCGTCAAGCGCGTCGAGGCGGCCGGCTGTCCGGCGCTGGTGTTTACAGTCGATCTATTGGGTGGACGCAACACGGAGCTCTTCTCGCGCGTGCAGCAGCGCAATCAGCAGCAGTGCGCGTCGTGTCACAAAGGGAACCCGCTCACCGACGTGACGAACCGGCCAATGGTGAATGCGCTGCGGAGCAGCCCCGATTCGAAGCCCGAGATCGCGACGCCGACGTGGGAATACATCAAGCGGCTGAAGGACACGACCAGCATGAAAATCCTGGTCAAGGGCATCGTCACGCGCGAGGACGCGGAGCTGGCGATGCAGCACGGCGTCGATGGCGTGTTCGTCTCCAATCATGGTGGCCGCGCGGACAACACGCAGCGTTCGACGATCGACTGTGTGCCGGATGTCGTCGCCGGCGTGAAGGGTCGCGCGCCGGTAATCGTAGACAGCGGCTTCAGGCGTGGGGGAGACATCATCAAGGCGCTCGCGCTCGGTGCGACCGCAGTGGGTATCGGCCGTCCGTATATCTGGGGTCTCACGTCGTTCGGACAGGAAGGCGTCGAGACGGTGCTCGACATCTTGCGTCGCGAGCTGCAGCTTGTGATGCGTCAGTCGGGTGTCACGTCGATTAAGGGCATCACCCGTAATCACATCGTCCGCGGTTGAGCGAGTACGCAGAAACTGCGTACTTCGCGCCTTTGTAAGATCGCGATAACTGCGATCGTTCACTCGCGCACATTTCCTCATCTCTCCTATTTCAATCACTTAGCGTCGTCTCATTCGACGGCATAAGTATTGAGTTACATGGCTCTCGTCGTTCTTAGTGCGATGTCATGGTTGCGACTTCATCGCGAACATACACATCCTCTGAATCGCGTAAGCACCTTGTAACGCCGAATAGTGTGCAAACGATCGCGATTGGATATTGACATGATTTTTCAGCATGCGACCATCGACACACCTCCCGCGCGCTAATCCCCACTTCGTCGCGCCGTCTTAGTCGACGGAAAGGACGCACTGATGTGGTCGCCCGTCCGAATCAGCACACTCGCACTTACAACATTAGTCGCGCTTGGCGTACCGGCCGTTGTGGCTGCACAGGTCACCGTCGATCACGAGACGAGTAGCGCCGCGACGAACACGACGGAGCACAATTTTTCGTTTACGTGTACGACTGGCCGGCCATATCTCGTACTGATTGACATTTTCGCCCACGCCATTGCGGGGCCGATTGTGTCGGTGGTTTACGATCCGGCGGGTTCGAATGTGTCGCTGACCTCGGCGGGTGCGGGAGCGGAAAAGGTGAATGGTTCTGATGCGGCATATATCTATACGCGGTCTGACGGCGCCGGCTGCAACGGGTCGTCGAAGACGATGCGTATTACCTATACAGATGTCGCCAACTATAGCAATGCCGCGGCCATCTCATTCAATGGCGCCCACGCCGTCACTCCGTTCAGGGACTATACGACGCAGCTAGCAGCGACGGCCGCCGTCTCCAGTGTCGTCCAGAACGTCACGGCCAACGATTACGCCGTAAGCATGTGGGCCGTTCACAATCCAACGACGGTGATGGGAGGCACACAGATCGCGCAGACCGGCACTGCCCATCGTGGCGTGTCGGTCCGGCGGGCTGGCAACGGCGCCATGTTCGGCTACCAAGATTTCAACGAACCGTACGCGACTGCCGGGATTCGGGTCGCAGCTGCGGAGTCATCCCCGTCGATCTCGTCAGGGTGCTCTGGGGACCCGGTCGTAGTGTATAGCCAGAACTGGGACAGAGGCGTCGCACCCGTTGCGATGAAGAGCAACGGCGCCCACTACCAAAACACGCAATGGGGAGGGAGTGACGCCGTCGATCCCCTTTATCCGGAGATCGCGGCGAGCGAAACAGTAACGGTCATCAACGGCGCGGGCCCTTCAGGTGAAAACGTCCTCGATCGCAACCCGGCCGACCCAGATTATGTGATCTCAGGACTGGTCGTCGGAAACTTCGGAACGTCCGGCGGTTCAGGGTGGTGGGACGCCAGCAAGGGGTGTCTAAGCGTCAGCTACAAGTTCACGAGTGCAGCATGGAACCAAGCCATCTATAACCCGTTGGTCACAGTCGCAGAGGACTTGTACTACCACTTCAGCTTCGGCGTCGGGTTCTCTCTCGAGGCGGACGTACGCAGCGCTGGGCAGGCTGCGCTGATCCTCGGGTACAACACGCCAGACAGTTGGGAAACCATTGACACCTATCAGCTGACGCAGGCAGCTACTGAAAATCAGTGGCAGATGTTCGACGTGCGCTGGAAGGCAGGCACGGTTGATACGAGCGGCAATGTCTCGGCAGACGGGTGGCTGCGTGTCTATTTGAACGGTACGCTTATCTATAACGTTACCAATGTTCCACTGCGGCTCGGTGAGCCCGAGGGCAATCCCGGTGGTCAACCAAACCTAATGCGAACGGTGTGGCTTGGTTACTATGGCCTCTTTGGGCCTACCACCAATCTGATCGTTACGGAAGGAAATGAGAGCCCCAATCCGGACCCTAACAACAACCCCGACAGCCTGCCGACACCCAATGGCCTCGATCCGGGTGGGTCGGTGTCGTACTACCACCTCGATGCAATCGGGTCGGTGCGGATGATCACCGGGCCTAGCCAAAACGAGATCGCGCGGTACGACTTCCTGCCGTTCGGCGAGCAGCCGACGGCGGGGCTGCCGAGCACGTTGAAGTTCACCGGGAAGGAGCGCGACACTGAGACACAGTTCGGCGGGTGGAACTCGCTGGATTACTTCGGCGCGCGGCACTACCAGAGTCAGAT
>JBKPRH010000333.1:0-8855 GCA_046765795.1 Acidobacteriota bacterium
CCGTTCGCCGCATGCTGCGCAGTGCGTGTGTTCGAGCGCGCCGACCCGACCGGGCTGGTTGCCGGCGTAGATGTAGCGCAGGCCCGATCGGCGGGCGATGTCGGCCGCACGCAGCAGCATCTGCGGCGTCGTGTTCGCCGGGTCGGTCATCTTGTAGTCCTGATGAAACGCCGTCACGTGCCATGGGATGTCAGGTGAGACGCTGGCGAGAAATGCCGTCATCCCGCGAAGCTCGGCGTCGCTGTCGTTGAACCCTGGCACCAGCAAGGTGACGATCTCCACCCACACGCCGTCATCGTGCAGCCATCGGATCGTGTCGAGGATGGGCGCGAGCCGTCCACCGAGTTCGCGATAGTGCTTGTCGTCGAAACTCTTGAGATCGACCTTGTAGAGATCGATGTGCGGGCGGATGTACTCGAGCACGCGTGGCGTGCCGTTGCCATTGGAGACGAATCCGGTCACGAGCCCGGCTCGGCGGGCCTCATGAAAGATCTCCATCGCCCACTCAGCAGTGATCAGCGGCTCGTTGTATGTGGAGACGAGGAGCTTCGCGCCCTGCCGTTTCGCATCGGCGACGAGCGCCGCCGGACTGGCATCACGCGGTGGCGAGATCGCCTCCGGATCGCGCAGTGCCTGCGACGTCACCCAGTTCTGACAATACGCACAGTGGAGATCGCAGCCGAGCATACCGAAGCTGTACGCGAGCGCACCCGGGTAGGCGTGAAAGAAGGGCTTCTTCTCGACCGGGTCGCACTGCACGCCGCCGACATAGCCCCACGGCACCATCAGCCGGCCGCCACTGTTGAACCGCACCTTGCACACGCCCATCGCGCCATCGGGGATGGGGCACTGGTGTCCGCAGGCATGGCAGCGCAGACGACCGCGATCGAGCGACTCGACGAGCTCTGGCGCGGCCTCGCGCGTGCGCTCGGTGAGTAGCTCCTGCAGCTTCATGATCGAAGTGTACTAGGATCTCTGCATGCCTCAGGTCGTTGTGGTCGGTGCCGGTGTCTTCGGCACCTGGACCGCGCACCATCTCCGCGCCGCGGGTCGTGACGTCACGCTGGTCGATGCGTACGGCCCAGCCAACCCGAGGGCCAGCTCTGGCGATCAATCGCGGATTCTGCGTTGCGGCTATGGTGCGGACGAGATCTACTCGGACTTCGCGCGGCGATCGGTCGAGCAGTGGAAGGCGCTGCAACATCGTGCGGGCGTGCCGATCTTTCATCCATGCGGCGTCCTGCTGCTGGCGGATGCTGCCGATCCGTATGCGATCGCGACCAGACAGACGTTGGAGCGCGGTCACTACGGCGTGGAGATGCTCGAGCCGGCGCAGGTTCGTGCGCGCTATCCACATCTCGATGCCGCCGATATGTCGATGGCGTTGCTTGAACCGCACTGTGGTGTGCTGATGGCCAGGCGCGCCGTGCGTGCGCTGGCGTCTGAACTCGTGCGATCGGGTGCGCCGTTGCTGCGAGGCAAGGCGCTGGTCTCGTCGACTTCGGGTGTACTTCGCTCGATCGCCCTCGCTGGTGGAGTCGAGATCAGCGCCGACGCCTTTGTGTTCGCGTGTGGCCCGTGGTTGCCCTCAGTGTTTCCGTCATCACTGGCCGATCGCATCCGCCCAACGCGGCAGACGGTCGTCTACTTCGGCACACCCGCTGGCGATGATCGTTTCGGACACGTGCACACGCCGGCGTGGATCGATCGTCCGGCCGGCATCTACGGTATTCCTGAGCTCGAGGACGCCGGCCTCAAGGTTGGCATCGACGAGCACGGTCCGCCAATCGATCCCGATAACGAGGATCGGACACCTGGCCCCGAGGCCATTGCTCGTGCGCGCGCGTGGGTCGAGCGCCGTTTTCCGGCGATGAAGGGCGCGCCGGTGATCGGCACCCGCATCTGCCAGTACGAGAACACTTCCAATGGTGATCTGCTGATCGACCGCCATCCGGACTACGACAACGTCTGGGTTGTGGGCGGCGGTTCGGGCCACGGCTTCAAGCACGGTCCCGTCGTTGGCGAGCTCGCCGCAAACCTGGTCCTCACCGGCGCGCAGACGCACCCGCGTCTGTCGTTCGAATCCAAAACGACACAAGCAGCACGGACGGTCTACTAGGTAGATGGCCGGCCCGATCCCTCGTCCCGTCAGACTGCTTGGTTGGGCCAGCCTCTTCACCGACGCCGCGACTGAGATCATCTATCCGTTGCTGCCGGTGTATCTGTCGCGCGTACTCGGCGCGAGCGCGACGTCGCTCGGCATCATCGAAGGCGTCGCAGAAGGCGTCAACAGTCTGCTGAAAATCGCATCGGGATGGGTATCCGATCGTCGCCGCGAGCGACGGCCGATTGTGATCCTCGGCTACACCCTGTCGTCGCTGGCCCGGCCGCTGATCGCAGTGAGCTCGTCGTGGCTACAGGTGCTGGCGATTCGTGCGCTGGACCGAACCGGAAAGGGCATTCGCGGTGCACCTCGCGATGCGATGCTCGCGGCACACGCCGACGCAGCATCCCGCGGCCGTATCTTCGGCTTCCATCGTGCGATGGATCACACGGGGGCTGTCGTCGGCCCGATCATCGCGACGATATTCCTGGCGTTCTTTCCAGGCCAGTATCGGTGGCTCTTCGCGTTGACGGCGATTCCCGGCGCGCTGGCAGTCGCTACGCTCTTTCGGGTCGAGGAAAAGGTGGGCTCGGTCGAACACCGAGAACGACTCGAGGGATCGCAACAACGCCTTCCCCAAGAGCTCTATACAGTCCTCGGGATCATCTTCTTGTTCAGCCTTGGGAGTTCCGCCGACGCCTTCCTGTTGCTGCGCCTCGCCGATGCAATGGGATCAGCGACGTTCCTGCCGTTGCTGTGGGCGGCGCATCACGTGGTCAAGGCATCGCTCTCGACGTGGGGCGGCGGACTCTCCGATCGACTGGGGCGGCGCTACGTGATCGTGATCGGCTGGGTGATCTACAGCCTCGTCTACCTTGGCTTTGCTCTGGTGACGAACGCCGTCGCATTCGTTGCGCTGTTCCTGATCTACGGCGTCCACTTCGCGCTCGCCGAAGGATCGGAAAAGGCACTCGTTGCCGATCTCACGCCGATGCACCGGCAGGGCACATCGTTCGGCCTCTATTACGGCGTGCTCGGCGTCGGCATGCTCGTCGCGAGCATCGCGTTCGGTATCGTGTACGATCGTGTGAGTCCCGCGGCGGCTTTCATCATGGGCTCGGCGTTGTCGGCTGCGGCTGCGGTGCTCCTGCTCGTTGTTCGCCTGCCACATTTGCATCAGCGGATCGCGACCGCGAAGTCCTGATAGGATCGATCGATTCTCATGCCTCGAATTCTTGTAACCAACGACGATGGTGTGCACTCGGAGGGGATTAAGGCGCTGGCCAGTGCGCTCACGCCGCTCGGCGATGTGACGGTGGTCGCCCCAATTCAGGAGGCGAGTGCCATCGGTCATGCCCTCACACTCCGTCGTCCGCTGCGGATTGATGCGATTGGCCCGAACGTGTATGCGATAGATGGGACGCCAACCGACTGCGTGAACCTGGCGATCACGCATGTGCTCAAAGGCAAGCCCGACTTGATCGTCTCGGGCATCAACAAGGGATGGAATCTCGGCGACGACGTGACCTATTCGGGGACCGTATCCGGAGCCCTTGAAGGCGCGCTGCTCGAGATTCACAGCATTGCGGTTTCCACGCAGCGCGTGAAGGACGAGTGCGAGTTCGGACCGTCAGCCGAAGCGGCCGCCATTGTGGCGCAGGCGGTGCTCGAACAGGGCCTGCCGAAGTTCACGTTGCTCAACATCAACACGCCCAAGGGACCGAACAAGGGTTTCCGGGTCACGGTGCAGGCCAAGCGCAATCACGTCACGACCGTGAGCGAGCGCATGGATCCGCGGCACAAGCCGTACTACTGGATTGAGGAAGGTGAGAACGAATGGGAGCCGCACGACCGCTCGGACTATCAAGCGGTACGCGACGGTTACATTTCAATCACGCCGCTACAGCCGGACATGACCGCCTACACAGCGCTGACGTTCGTGGAAGGTCTGACGCTCGCGAACAAAACCGCGTAGATGTAGTGTCCGGCTGTAGCCGGACCTAGTGCCCCTCTTCGCGGTGCTTCTTCTCGTACTCCGCCTGCGCCACGTCCTTATCGCGCTGAACCAGCTTTGCCTTCGCGCGGGCCCTGTCGAAATGCAGCTTGCGCGTGCTCTCCGAGCTCATGGTGACCTGTGAGAGCAGGCGTTCCAGATCCTGTCCCTTGCAGGACGGGCAGGCCGCGGTGTCTCCGGTGCGAATCAGTTGCTCGAACTCGTGGCCGCAGCTGCGGCAAGCGTATTCGTAGATTGGCATGGCGAAAAAGGCAATGGCCTGCAAGCGACGAAGCGTCGATTGAAGGCCATTTCTGCTGCCGAATATTATGGTCGGGGCGACTGGATTCGAACCAGCGACCCCTCGGTCCCGAACCGAGTGCTCTACCAGACTGAGCCACGCCCCGACGAATTGCTAAGTCTAGCATGTCAGGACCCGGAACTGACACGCTTCGCCAGCGTCGCCACGGATGCGACCAGCTCGCCGGGATCGACTGGTTTGGCCAGATGCATTTGAAAACCGGTCCGCAGCGCCTTGGTGCGATCCTCCGAACGCGCGAACGCGGTCAGCGCCGCCGCAGGCACGTTGCGGATCGCCGGATCGACCGAGGCCCGCACGCGCCGAATCAACTCGAAGCCGTCGATCTCCGGCATTCCCAGATCGACGATCAGAACGTGCGGCGTGACCTCGACGATCCGTTGGAGTGCCGCGAGTGGAGATCCGAGAGTGGTGACCTCGGCGCCGGCGGTTTCGAGGACGACGCGTAACAGGTGCAGCGCGTCTTCGTCGTCATCGATGGCCATCACGCGGATGCCCTGGAGATCGCCGAGACGGTTCAACACCTCGCGCCGTTCGGTCCGGGGATGTTCGCGCGGGATCGGGACCTGGGCGGGATGCACGATCATCAACGGCAGCCGCACGCGAAATGTGGCGCCTTTGTCCTCTCCTTCGCTCGCGGCCTCTACCGTTCCACCATGCATCTCGACGATGTGGCGAACGATGGCGAGGCCGAGGCCGAGGCCGCCAGTCTTGCGCGTGGGGCCTGAATCCGCTTGACGGAAACGTTCGAAGACATAGGGAAGAAAGTCCGCTCGAATGCCGATGCCGGTGTCGCTCACCGCAATCTCGATATGTGAATTCACGCGCTCGAGTCGCACCTGAACGCGCCCCTGCTTCGGCGTGAATTTCACCGCGTTCGAGACCAGATTCCAAACGACTTGTTGCAGACGGCTCGGATCACCAGAGACCGGACCGACGCGCGGGTCGACGATCGTCTGCACGCGTATGCCCTTGGCATCGGCAGCCGGTTGGATGGTGCCGACCGCATTGTCAACGATGACCGGCAACTCCACCGGCTGCACATCGAGGCGAATCTTTCCGGAGACGATGCGCGAAACATCGAGCACGTCTTCGACGATCTGCGTCAGCCAGAGCGCGTTGCGCTCCAACGTCTCGAGTCCGCGCGCAGCCTTATCGGGCGGCAGCATGCCGGCACGCAGCAATCGGGAGTACCCGACGATGGCATTCAGCGGCGTGCGCAGCTCGTGAGAGAGCACCGCGAGGAACTCGTCTTTCATGCGGTTCGCGGCCTGTGCATCGGCGTACAGCCGCGCGTTCTCGAGGGCGACTGACGCCCAGGCAGCGACCCCGACCGCGAGCCGCTCGTGCTGCTCGGTGAAGACCCCGACGGCGGAGTGGCTGAAGAACAAACCGCCGATGACATCACCAGCAAGTCCCTTCACTGGGACGGCGAGGTAGCTGCGGACCGGCAAGTGCCCCGGTGGCATGCCGTAGTAGGGCGGGTTCTGCGCGTGACGGGGATCCTCCTTCACGTCGGCGATTCGCACCGGCCCCTCACCGTGAAACGTCGGGGCAAACAACGCCGTGGCTCGCGGGTGAGGAAAATTCGCGAACGACTCGCGTGCTGCGCCAGACAACGTGTACAGCATGTAGGCGTCGCCGGTATCGGGGTCGGTGACGTTATAGAAGAACGCGCCGAAGTCGGCGTGTGTCAGTTCCCGCGCAATATCGGTCACCTTCTGTACGATGGTCTCGCGATCGAGTGTCGAGGCCACCACGGCGCCTACGTCGTTGAGCTTTTCGGTGGTCGCCGCATGCTCACGGGCCGCTGCCAGCAGTCGCGTCCGCTCGGTGATGTCGCGCGCAATCTTCGATGCGCCGACGATGTCACCGTTCTGATTGCGAATCGGTGAGATAGTCAGAGAGATGGCGAGACGCGTGCCATCCTTGCGCTGCCGTTCGGTCTCGTAATGATCGATCTTCTCGCCGGCGCGAATCTTCGCCAGCACCACGTCCTCTTCGCTTTGAAGGTCCTGAGGGATCAGCAGCCGAACGGATCGACCGACCGCCTCGGCGGCGGTATACCCGAACATCCGTTCCGCCGCATCATTCCACGATGTGATGATGCCGTTGAGGTCTTTGCTGATGATCGCGTCGTCAGACGATTCGACGATCGCAGCCAATCGGTTGCCGGCGACCGCTGCACGGGCACTCTCGGTCCGGTCGCGGGCAATCTTGGATGCGCCGATGACCTGCCCGGTATCGTCGTGAATCGGCGAGACGGTGAGCGTGATCGGAATGAGTGTGCCGTCTTTGCGGCAGCGAATCGTCTCGAAGTGCGTCACCGCCTGGCCGGCGCGAATGCGCGCGAGGACCATGTCCTCTTCGGACTGGCGGTCCGCCGGGATGATCATGCGGATGGATTGCCCGACGGCCTCTTCGGCCGAGTAGCCAAACATGCGTTCGGCGGCGCGATTCCATGAGGTGATGACGCCGTTCAGGTCCTTACTGACAATGGCGTCGTCGGAGGACTCGACGACGCGCGCGAGATGACGGACGGAGACCGGATCGGAAAATAACTCCATAGATTGGCCACGGGCCGCCTGATGAGGTGTGGTTGGTTACCCATTCGGCAGTGCCGTCCTCGCGGTGACGCAGCGATCGAGCGAGATGATGCACCAGCTGTGCCAGCGGTCAGACGAATTTGCCCAGCATCTCGCGCAGCGTCAGCGCATTGGCCGTGGCCACTGCCTCAGGATCGTTGTTGAAGTACGCAAAGACACGACGCCCTTCGCGTGTCTGCTCGGCGAGCACGTGCGCCCACCGGTCGAGCTGCCGATGCGAGTAGCTGCCATGGTAGTGACCGCTGGTGCCGTGGAAGCGGACGTACACACATGGTCCAACCATCGGTTCGTAGATAGCGGATCCGAGCTTGTCGTGCAGGCACAGTGCAACACGCCGCCGAGTCAACAGCTCGAAGGTATCAGAGACGTACCAGGACGCATGTCTGAACTCGACGACGTGCATGCGCGTACCGCTCGAGGTTCTAGGTAACGCCCGCAGGAACCGATCGAGACGCGCGAGGTCGATCGCGAGAGTCGGCGGAAGTTGATAGAGGACCGGACCGAGCCGTCTCCCCAAACCCGAGACGCTCGAGAAGAGTCGCTCCAGTGGATCGTCCGGGTCGAGCAATCGCTTCATGTGTGTGAGAAAACGGCTGGCCTTCACGGCGAACAGAAACGCCGGCGGAACCCGGGTGCGCCAACTGGTGAATGTCGATCGGTCCGGCAGCCGGTAGAACGAGTTGTTGATCTCCACCGTGTCGAATCGCGCCGCGTAATACTCCAGCCAACGCGCGACCGGCAGATCGCGTGGGTAGAACCGGCCGCGCCATGACTTGTAGTTCCATCCGGAGCAACCCACACGTGGCGAGTGGATGACCGTCGATCTGGAAGCCGAAGACACAACACACGACCTCAAGCACGCAGCGCGCCACGCGAAGCGCTTCGCTTGCGCGTGGTACATCGCGTGCTTCGTGACGCCACGGGCGATGACTGCGTCGCCCATACTCACGAGGTACTGCATGGCCACAATGGAACTGTCTCGCTCCGACGTTGAACATCCCTTAACTGACATTCGTGAAATTGAGCGCTGGGCTAGTCTCGCTGCCGCCACAGCAGTCTTGGTGTACGGGTTCAGCCGCCGCAGTGTTCCCGGCGTCGCGCTCGCGGCGGCTGCCGCGACACCGTTTGCCTATCGAACGCTGTCTGGGAAATGGCCATTCGAGAATGGCGACACCCGCAGCGCGCTCGCTGGCGATCGCGGCATCCGCGTGCGTGAAGCCGTGCGGCTCGAAAGGCCAGTGTCGGAGCTGTATGCGTTCTGGCGCCAGCTCGAGAACCTGCCGCGTGTCTTCACGCATCTCGAGCAAGTGACCGACCTCGGCAACGGGCGCTCACATTGGGTCGCGCGTGGACCCGCTGACCTGGGCGTGGAGTGGGACGCCGAGATCATCAACGACGTGGACAACAAGGTGATTGGTTGGCGCTCTCTGCCGGACTCCGACGTTGTTACCGCTGGATCCGTGAACTTCAAGCCGGTCCGTGGAGGACAGGCCACAGAGGTCTCCGTGCATTTGCAGTACGCGCCACCGGCCGGGCGTGCGGGTGCGTTCCTGGCCCGCATCTTCGGGCGCGAGCCGTCTCAGACCGTTCGCGAGGATCTCCGGCGTCTGAAGTGGGTGTTCGAAGCCGGAGAGATTCCGCGCACCAGCATCGGGGAGCCGATCATATGAAGGCCGTCTGCTACTACGGCAAAGAAGACATTCGCACCGAGACTGTCCCGGATCCCGAGATCCTCAACCCGCGCGACGCGATCGTGAAGATCACATCCACGGCGATCTGTGGGTCTGACCTTCACATCTACGGCGGCTTCATCCCGACGATGGAGAAGGGGGA
>JBKPRH010000334.1:0-6042 GCA_046765795.1 Acidobacteriota bacterium
ACGTCGAACTGAGAGGACCGAAGGGACAACGTCAACGGCTCGCCGAGTTCCGCGGCAAGATCGTGCTGCTGAAGATCTGGGCGAGCTGGTGTCCGGACTGCAAGGTGCTGTTCCCCGAGTTGGATCGACTGTCACGGGAATTCAAATCGCGTGGCGTTGAGGTGATCGCGGTCAACGTGGACGAGCATCGCAAAGATGCCGACGCGTTCCTGAAAACGCAATCGCACCAACTGCGCGTCATGTTCGATCCGCGTGCGCGTGTTGCCGATGCCTTCGGCGCGCGTGGGGTGCCCTCGTCCTATCTCATCGACGCTCGTGGCATGATCCGGTTTGCCCTCGAAGGATGGGATGAGACGGCGGACACAATCTACCGCCGTGAGATCATGAGCCTGCTGGCCGAATGGAGAGACGCCCCGAACCCGAACTGATGGACGATGAGCAGCAGTCCATGGCCTACGCGCAGGCGGACTTCAGCACATCGAATCAGCTCTACGTAGACAGCCTCGTTCGCGACTTTCCCACTCATCTCAACGCTGTCGTCGACATCGGCTGCGGCCCTGCCGACGTCGTCATCCGGCTGGCCAAAGCCGCGCCGCACGCACGCATCACTGCGCTCGACGGGTCGGAACCGATGATCGCACTGGGGCGGTCCGCCGCGCGCACGGCCGGCGTTGACGATCGACTCACGCTGCTGCACACGCGCATTCCCGGTCCACCGCCGGCGTCACAGTCGTTCGATGCGGTGCTCTCGAAGGACCTGCTCCACCACCTGCCGGATCCGGGCGTGCTGTGGAAGGAAGTGAAACGCCTCGGTCGTCCAGGCGCTGCGGTGTATGTGATGGATCTCGTGAGACCTGACAGCGAGGAGACCGCCCGCGCGATGGTGAAGGAAGGCGCCGGCAGCGAGCATCCCATCCTGCAGCACGACTTTTATCAGTCGCTGCTCGCCGCGTTCACCATGGACGAAGTACGCGCGCAGGTAGCGGCCGCAGGACTGGACCTGACGGTCGCTCCAATCGGCGTGCGTCACATGCTGATTAAAGGGAAGCTTCGCGATTGAACTCAAACCCCTGGAACCTGCGGAACCATCTGAACCCATGGAACGATCATCGCGCGCCGGCCCGTTCTTCCGCCCGTTGGCCGGAGAGGATATTGAACATCCCGTAGTTGCCTTCGTGGCAGGCAACTTCGTAGAGCGGCCCTTCCGTGCGGTCCATCGAGATCTCCACCGTCCACGGCTTCACGAACACAGTGGAATCTTCAATCGTCGCCTGATAGGTCAGCGTGTTCGCATCCGTGCGCGTGAAGCGTTCGACGACTCGCAGATTCTCGTCGCTCACGCCGTTCAGGTAACCCACACCGAAGCGGCTCTTCTCGTTGAACTTCAGATTGCGCGTTTCAACGACGAGGGTATTGCCCTCGAACCGGCCGCGTGAGTCGCCGATCCACTGCTGCACCCGGGGCGACAGATGCGGGCGCGCATCGAGCGGGATGACTCGCGCGTCGTGGTTCATCTCGACCAGGATCGTCACGTAGCCAGGACTCTGAATAATCCGGTAGTTGTTGTTGTACGGCTCCGGCAGCATCGGTACGGTGGCACCGAACAGGATGCACCGTTCGGTGAGCCAGCGATCCTCGGGACGATCCGCAGGGCTCACAGCTTCGTGCTTCGTACGCGCATCGACCTTCTGCTGCGCCTCAGGCGTGAACGCCGGGATGCGTCCGTCCGGCGGGTCGATGATGAGCGAGGTGCGACGGCTCTTCACCCCGCGCGTGCCGCGCTCAAAGAAGGCGTCGTTGTAGGCGCCGACCTCACCCGCGCGCAGCGGCCGATCGGCGTTGGTCGCTTGAACGCGTTGCTTCTCCCAGGCTGCAGCCTCGTCAGCCGTGAAGAACGCTTTCGTCCCGAGCTCCGGCGCACGCTGCAGCGTCGTCAGCGTTGCGTTGGTCCAGATGCCTTCGAGATCGGGATCGCCCCACGGCAGACGCGCCGGAGACTGGGCGGAGATGGAACTGACAAGGAGGATGGCCAGAGACGCCGACAGGAGTGTTCTCTTCATCGCGCCACCGGCCGGTCCGACACGACCGGCCCTACCGCGGAGAGTCTAGCTGGCTTGACGACGCCGCTCAACACCGGCGTACGTGCGATCGCCGATTCGCCGTCGCGGCCCCACATGACCTGCCTGCTCGATCTCGACGTTCATCTCCGCGCCAATCAAGATCACCAGCCCGGACATGTAGAACCAGAGCAGCAGGATCATCA
Organism: Acidobacteriota bacterium; assembly: GCA_046765795.1. Taxonomy (GTDB): domain Bacteria; phylum Acidobacteriota; class Vicinamibacteria; order Vicinamibacterales; family UBA2999; genus Gp6-AA40. The sequence continues at coordinate 2,264 of JBKPRH010000334.1, forward strand.
CGGCGCCAATCAAGCCATACGTCTCGGTGTAAGCGCCCCAGTTCGCGACGTAATACTTGAAGCCCAGCGACGCCAGCAACCACAGCGTCGTCGCGAACACGGAACCCGGCGTCAGCCACACCCATTCCTGCCGCACGTCAGGCGCGAAGTGGTAGATGAACGCGATCGCCGCCGAGACCATCGCGAAGATGACTGGCCACTGCAGAATCTTCCAGGTCCACTCAAAGGCCGGCCCGAGCCCGAATACGTCGGCCAGCCTGGTCGCCAGCGTCGGGCCGGTCAAGGTCAACGCGAACGACACCAGGATGAAGACCGACACGCTGACGGTCAGCGCCAGCGCCGTCAGCCGGACCTTCCACCACGGCCGGCTCTCTTCGATACCGTAGGCGTGATTCAACGTATCGATGATCGCCGTCATCGCCGCCGACGAGCTCGACAAAGCGAGCAGCACACCGAGGCTCAATAACCCGCCGCTCTTGGTGTTCGAGATCTTGACGATCTGATCGGTGATGATCTGCAGCGCCTCCGGCGGAAGGAACCCGCCAAAGGTGCGGAACATGTCATCAATCAGCGAGGTGACGGGAAAGTAGCTCGCGAGCGCGACGATGAACAGCAGCGTCGGGAAGAGCGCGAAGAAAAAATAGTAGGCCAGCTGCGCGGCCATCGACAGGCAGTTGTCCTTCCAGAAGGACTCGTACACCGTGCGTGTGAAGATTTCCCGCCACGAGATCTGCACGCCGAGCCGGCGCAACAGCCTGGCCATAGCGCCTCAGAACGCTTGTCCGATGCTGAAGTAGAAGCGCTGCCGCCTCTCGCCCGGACGAGGATCGAGGACAAAGCCGTAGTCGCCACGGAGCAGGAACCACGGGGTGCGCACGCGCAGGCCGACGCCAGCCGATTCTCGGAGGTCGAACGTGATGTCGCTGATCAGCGGATAGACGTTCCCGATGTCGGTGAAGATCACGCCGTCGAAGCGACCGAAGAGCGGAGCGCGCAGCTCGTTGTTGAAAATGATCAGCGCATTGCCACCGGTCGGAATCCGATCCGGTCCGATCGGACCGACGGCGTTCTGCGCGAAGCCACGCATGCTGTAGCTGCCACCGGCGAAGAACTGTTCGGTGTTGGGCACCTCGCCGCCGATCCCCTTCGCCAGTCCGACGCGCACGCCCGTCGCAAACACGAGACGCGTACGAAGGTACTCGTTGGTGAGCGGCTTACGCTGTGGTGGCCGCAACGGGAAATAGTGGAAGTACTGACCGAAGTACTTCAGGTAGGCGAGATCCGAGCCGAGCCACCGCGGCGAGAAGGACAGCGACTGGGACTGGAACGATCCCCTCGATGCATCGAGGGCCTCGTCGCGGGTCTCACGTGTCAGCGTGCTGGTCAACGGCGATACGGTATGCGGATCGCCGATCAGGACGCCGCCGACCGGCTCGAGCGTGCGGGCGCGCTCCCAGCGGTAGCCCCAGCTCCAGACATAGGAGTCGAGCAGCTTCACTTCCTGCTGAATGGATGCGCCCTTGCGGTTGGCGTTGAACGCGCGCGTCAGTTCGCTGGGCGGGCTGAGATCCTCGCGGTAATAGATGGCGCCCGTCGTCTGGAACGGCAGATACCGCAGCGCGGGCTGGGTGATGTAGATGCGACCGTCCTTCAGTTGCCGGTCGTAACGCGACTGGAGTCCGATGACGCGTGCGCCGCCGAGCCAGTTGTGCTGCGAGATGTTGAAGATGCCGCCGACGCCGCGCTCGGTGTCATACGACGCGCCGTAGCGGATCTGCAGCGGCTGCACCTCGCGAACGACGACGCTAATCGGCACCGGCCTTTGACCATTGGGAGATTGCGTCGGGTCGATGGATTGCGCCGGTTGGGAGGACTGCTGCGTTTCGTCCTTGGACAGCTGTTCGCTGCTCTGCGGGGCGCCTGCAATTCCGAACACGGTGCCTGCCTGACGGTTCTCTTCAGGACGTCCGCGATCGCCCTCGTCGATCCGCACCGTCGAGAATGCGCCGATGTCGTAGAGATTGCGGCGCGACCTGGCGAGCGCTGACAGATCGAGCGGTTCGCCGGGCTGCAGCTCAATCTGATTGCGCACGAGCTTCTCATCGAGGCGCTGCGTGCCGCGGACCTGAATCGGACCGACGACGCTCTGTCGTCCTTCATCGATCGTGAAGGTGATGTCGACAACGCCGGCGCTCCTGTCCAGCACGAGCGAGTAATCCGACCGCACGTCGTTGTAGCCGAGCGGCCAGTACAGCCTGCGAATCTTGTCCAGCGCGTTCTCGGCGCCAAAGGGCAGAAACGGCTCGCCTTCCATCACCGGCAGCTGCTGCAGCAACGCCTCGGTGCCCCAGACCTTGTTGCCTCTGGTCGCGACATGGCGCACGTTGAACTTGTCGCCCTCGCGCACCGGCATCACGACGCGCGCCGTCGCTCCCTGAAACTCGATCTTGGGCTCGTCGATCTCCGCGGCGAGATAACCCTGATCGCGGTAGTACCGCTGGAGCAGCTCGGTCACGACGAGCGGATCGGTGAAGAGCTGCCGTTCGAGTTTCTGTTGGTTGATGATCTTGATGAGATCATCAGGATCAACTCCCGACACACCCTCGAACGCCACGAGCACCTTGTCGTAATGAGGGCCGGACTCAATCGTGTATGCGACTTGGCGATGGCTCGCCGAGTCGTCGGTGATCGCGTAGTCGATCTTTGGCTGTAAATGGCCGCTGGTCATCAGCCATTCGCGCAGCGCTTTCGCACCAGCATCGAGGCGCTGTTTATCGAAGACGCCGCGGTGCCACTGCATGTGCACCTCGTTCTGGACCGCCTTCGGCGGTGTGACGCCTTCGAAGCGAACGTCCACGCGCGGGCCGCGTTTCACGTGCAGCGTCAGGTACGCTTCGTTGCCTTCGACTTTCCGTTCGAGACGAATGCGCGACTGCAGGAAGCCCTGCTTCATCAGGGTCTCCTCAACCTCCTTGGTCTCGTCGCGAATGACGAAGAAGTCGTAGGAGTGCCCTTCCTTCACGTCGAACTCGTCGCGCACTTCCGGATCGGCTTCACCCGTGTCTGCCGAGACGACATCCACTTTGGCGACCTCGGGACGCTCGCGTTGCTGGCGTCGGGGCGACGCCTGGCCGCCGAACCGGACGTCGTGCTGGAAGTCGACGCGATACGTGGCGTCGCTCTGGCGGACGCCACGCGCCTTGAACCGCCGCGTCACGTCGTATTCGGCCACCCAGATCTGATCGTTGCTGTCCGTGAGGTTCGTCGAGTAGACCAGCTTCAGTTGGTCGGTGAGGTCCTGGCCGACGGTGAGCCGCGCGCTCGGATCGGCCTCATTCGCAATGATGGCCGGCTCGATCCGCACTTCGCTCAAGCCAGTGGCCTGCTGCAGACCGCGTCCCAGCGTCGATCCCACCCGCCCGGTCAGATACGACAGCACCTGCTCGCGCGCCACCTCGTACTCTTCACCGCGCATCTGGTCCAGCGTGCGGCCGGTGACAAGCATCGCCATGATGTCCGGTTCGGGCAGCGTCGGATCCGACGTCAGCGTCGTCTGGGTATCACCGGGCGTACCGGTCACGGCGATGGTGATGTCGTAGTTGTTCGCCGTGGTACTGAGCTGCAGATCGAACGACGGGAAGATGCGGCGCTCGTCGACGAACGTGATGATGCCGCGATCCACTGCGTAGCGGCGCTCGTTCAATCTGATCTCGCCGCCCTCCAGCAACGTCATCTGGCCGACGAGGCCCGGCTCGTACGGCGTGCCGACGACGCGCAGC
>JBKPRH010000335.1:0-13489 GCA_046765795.1 Acidobacteriota bacterium
GCCACGAGTGTAGCGACGACGACCGATCGCACGTTCGTCATTCGGATTCGCGACGGGAAGACGGAGTGGGTGGACGTCAAGACCGGGCTCACGTCTGGACCCCAGGTCGAAGTCTTCGGAGAACTCCACGCCGGCGATGACATCGTCGGCCGCGCCACTGACGAACTGCGTCCGGGAACAGAGGTTCACGCGCGGGAAGGAAAGCCAGGAAAATGAAATCGAGCGGCCGCGCCATCCGCTGACGATGTACCCGGTCCTGTTCCGCATCGGCGAATTCGAGATCACGAGCTTCGGCGTGCTGGTCGGCATCGCGGCGCTCGTCGGCATCTGGGTCTTTACACGAGAACTCGAGCGCAGCGGGCTCGACCCGAAGGCCTCGGACGCGGCGGTCGCGGGCGTCATCGGCGGCCTCCTCGGAGCCAAGCTGCTCTGGACGATCGAATTCTCAGGAACGGCGCCGTTTGCCGATCTGCTCTTCAGCCGCGGCGGTCTGAGTTGGTTCGGCGGACTGATTGGCGGCGTTGGCACGGGACTGTGGATGCTGCGCCGGCGCCGCGTGGCGCTCGTGCCCGCGCTCGCGGCGGCGAGTCCCGCGCTCGCAATCGGTCACGCGATCGGCCGCCTCGGATGTTTCATGGTCGGCGACGACTACGGCCGTCCCAGCGATCTGCCGTGGGCGGTGGCCTTCCCGGAGGGACGACCACCCACCTCGGTGCCGGTGCACCCGGCACAGCTCTATGAAGCCGCGGCACTCGCCGTGATCGCCTGGCTGCTCGTCCGATGGCGCCGTCACGCCGTCCCCGATCGCATCGTCTTCGGGCGATATCTGATCCTCGCGGGTGCGACGCGCTTCGCGATCGAGTTCATTCGCGTCAACCTGCAGATCGTGGGTCCCTTCACGCTTGCGCAATTGATTTCGCTGTCATTGGTCATCGCCGGTGTCGTCTTCGTCCTCCGGCCTGGCACTACAATCGTGCGAAACAGGTGAGTGCAGTGACGATCAAAACCAGTGCAGCGATTCTCGCGGTCGTGCTCCCGCTGACAAGCGCCCTCGTCTGCGAGGCCGCGCAGTTGCGGATGGCCAGCGTGAAGACATTGCGATGCTCTTTCCCCAAGCATGCGGTCGGGACGTGGGGCAAGGACGGTGCGCCAAACGCGACGGTGCAATCGACGCCGCTCGTCCTGCGGTTCGATTCGATCGATCCCGATAGCGGCACCGCGCAGCTGCGCAGCGGCACGGTGGGCTCAGAGGTGACGGTGCGTCTGGCGGAAGGCTATCTGCATTTCATGCAGTCGTTCCGGACCGGTCCGCTGTATACGACCACCGTCTTCGATGTTGGTGACAAGAGCGGCACGTTGAAGGCGGTTCACTCGCGCCACGAGTATTTCGCCGTGCCGCTGCCTGGCGCGACGTCGAGCCCCGAGCAGTATTACGGCGAGTGCGAGATCGTCCCGTAGTTACGGTTCGATACTGAACTTCTGAATGTAGCCCTTAGCGCGCTCGATGTTGCGCCGGTTCTGCGGCAGATCGGGCGCGAGACGCAGATACTCGCGGAACTGCTTCACCGATTCGTCGTACTTGCCCTCGAGACGAAACAGCTCGCCGAGGTTGAAGCGCGCGTTGTAGTGATTCGGGTTGATCCGGATCACCTGGCGAAGCGCCGCTGCGGACTCGACGTCGCGATCCAGATCCGCTAAGGCATAGGAGAGGTTGTAGTAGCCGATCGCTGAATCCGGATCGATGCGGATGATCTCGCGGAACTCCGCGACGGCGTCGTCCAGCTTGCCTTGATTGGCGAGCACGACGGCCAACCCGTTGTGCGCGTCGATCAGATCGCCGTCGAGTTTGATCGCTTCCTGATACGCGGCGGTCGATTCTGAGAGATTGCGCTGCGCTCTGAGCACGAGTCCGAGTCCGGCGTGCGCGCGCGCGAAGCGCGGGTCGAGTGTGATCGCCGCTCGAAGTTCAGTGATCGCCTCGTCGAAGTTGCCCTGAAGCCGCAGGGCTTCTCCCAGTTTCGTCCGCAGCGAGGCGGAGTCTTCGCCCATCAGCGCCATGCGGAACTCGTCTTCGGCGTCTTCTGGCTCCGACGCGTCGATGAACAAGTCTCCCAACACTTCATGGACGTCGGGCGAGTCGGGGGCGAGCGCCAGCGCGGCATCAGCCAGTTGCTTCGCGCGATCGCGTCCGTCATCGGACGGCGCGCGCCCACCAATCGCGCTCTCTTCCGTTCGCGCGAGAGCCGCTGATGCCTGCGCCGCCAGATGCTTCGCTCGTAGAGCGGTCAACATACCCGCGCGTTCGGGTGCGGCAACACCAGCTAGCTTTTGATGCAACTGCTGCATCCCGTTCCATGTCTCGACGATGTCGTAGGTGGCGTCCTGGTCCTTGTGAAGCAAGCCCATGCGGCGCGCCACGTCGGCGAGATCGACCCGCCCCCGTGGCTCATCCAGGATGACGGCCGTATACGCTTCGACTTCGACCGGCTTCAGGCGCAGGGCCTTCACGTCCGCACGGGCGAGCAGCTGCGTCACCGTCGTTCGCCAGGCTTTGAACTGCGCATCGACACGCGCCTGCTGGGTGGCGGAGCCTGATGGCGCGGGGGCCTGCGCGCGCGGCACGCTCGCCAGGCCGAGAACGAGCACGCACGCAAGAGCCATTTTCATCATCATCTGAGGTCGGATCCTACTGCTAACCCCAGCCCTCCGTCCCTGCCACACGAAGCACCGGCCCCGCCAATTCGAATCCATCCCCGTAGCCGTACCCTGCGCGTCCTCCAGCATCTATAATTCCTTCACTCAGGAGAACAGCCCGTGTCGAAATCCAAGAAGCTCGCCGTCAATCGTCGTGGCTTTCTGAAGGGTGCGGCCACCGCGGCCGCCGGTGCTGCAGCGATCGCCTCTCACATCCCGGAGAGCGTTGACGCGCAGACGCAGCAGCCTGCCGCTGGAGGGCGATCGAATTCCCCCGCACCAGCGCCAACGACGCCGCAGCTCGAGCGCGATGCTGGGGCGGTTCGTCCACCCACGGGCGCGAACGCGCGTGCCGCGGTGCGGCCGGGCTCGGACCTCATGGTGCAGGTCCTGCGAGATCTTGGCATCGAGTACGTCGCTGCCAATCCGGGCTCCAGCTTCGAGGGCATTCAGGAATCGATCATCAACTACGGCAACCCGCCGAACGTGAAACCCGAGTTCATCACCGCACTCCATGAGGAATCGGCGGTGACGATGGCGCATGGTTACGGCAAGGCGACCGGCAAGCCAATGTGTGCGCTGCTGCACGGGACGATCGGCATTCAGCACGCAGCGATGTCGATCTATCAGGCGTACTACGACAAGACACCGGCGCTGTTGATCGCCGGTCGCGACCTCGGCTTCATCGCCGCGCATAGCGCGAACGACATGGCCGGGATGGTCCGCAGCTACACCAAGTGGGACGCGACGCCGAAGACGATCGAGGAATCGCTCGTCGCGATTCAGCGTGCCTACAACGAGGCGATCACGCCGCCCTGCGCTCCGACGATGGTGGTGATCGATATCGACTTGCAGAAAGAAGAAGCAGGCTCGATCAAGGTGCCCGCGTATCAGGCGCCGAAGATCTCGGGTGTCGATCCCGGTCAGGCGCGCGAGATCGCCAAAAATCTGCTCGATGCGCAGAATCCGCGAATCGCCGTTGGCCGTCTTCGGACGCCGGAAGGCGTGCGTCTCTCGGTGCAGCTCGCGGAGCTGGTTGGGGCATCGACATCGACGGCGGCAACGCAGGGCCCAATGAGCTTCCCGCAGCGTCATCCGCTGTGCGGCCCCGGGGCGAATACGTCGTACGACTTCACGCTCGGTCTGGAACAGCCCGGCACCGTGGGCCTCGTTGGCCCCTCGCTCGCGACGCTCCTGTCGCGCGATCCGACCAATATCGGTTTCGGCGGCATCGCGCCGGGCGTGTCACGTGCTGGTGGCGGGGGAGGCCGTGGCGGACGTGGCGGCGGTGCACCGGGACGCACCGTGGACATCGATGCGGAAGCCAGCCTGCCGGCCATCATCGACGAAGTGCGGCGTCTGATGAGTCCCGATAAGCAGCGGGTGATTCAGGAGCGCAGTGCCAAACACGCGACCGCGAATCAGACCGCGCGCATCGAGGCGCTCGAGCGTGCGCTCGAGCAGCGTCGCGCCGGATGGGACGCGAGCCCGATCAGCACGGCACGTGTCTATGCGGAACTGTGGCCGCTGATCGTGGACGAAGACTGGATTCTCTCCTCGCCCAGCAATTTCTCCGGCGCACACAACGCGCAGCTGTGGGATCACAACAAACCGTACAGCTACCTTGGCGGACAAGGCGCCGGCGGCATGGGCTACGGTGCACCTGCGTCAGTCGGTGCTGCGCTCGCCGCAAGAAGCCGCAAGCAGATCGTCATCAACGTGCAGACCGATGGCGATCTCAACTACGCGCCTGGCGTGTTGTGGACGGCGCAGCATCATCAGCTGCCGATGCTCACGGTCATGCACAACAACCGTGCGTGGCATCAGGAACTGATGTTCGTCGAGTACATGTGCGGCGTGCGCGGTCGTGGCACCGAGCGCGGACACATCGGCACCACGCTGCGCGATCCGTTCATCGATTACCGGATGATGGCGGCGTCCTACGGCATGGCGGGCGAAGGGCCGATCACCGATCCGCTGAAGCTCGCTCCGGCGTTGAAGCGCGGCCTTGCCTCGGTGAAGAAGGGGCAGCCGTACATGATCGATGTGATCACGCAGCCGCGGTAACCCCATGACCAACAAACTCTTGGTGCTGATGTTCGTGGCGTTAGTCGGATTCGCCTTGGGCCAGACCCAGGGCTCAGCCCAGGGCACGGCGCAGGGCACGACCCAGGGCACGTCCCAGGGCCCGAAGCCGGTTACCGTGCTAACGAGTCCGGTGACGGGGAATGCGGTCACCGGCAAGAAGCTGTACTACGACCACGCCTGCTACTCGTGCCACGGGTTCAACGGCGAGACGGGCGCGCGTCCGTTCGTGCCCAACTGGCCGGCGAACCTGGCCACCGAGCGCAGCTTCATGGCGTTCTTGCGCGGTCGAGCGAATGTCGCGCCCGTACAACCGTCGACGTCGATGCCGAACTATCCGGTGGAGTCGGTGAGCGATGCGCAGGCGAAGGACATCTACGCCTACATCAGGAGCTTCAAGAGCGCGCAGCCGCCGGTTGAGAAGATCCCGGTGATGAACCAGATTCTGGCCGCCGCCAAGAAACCGTACAAACAGTAGTTGCAGTGGACCAAGGACCCGGGACGTTGGACCAAGGACGGACCAAGAACCAAGGACGGACCAAGAACGAAGCACTAAGGACCAAGGACCTCAGACGCCAACCGCAAGCGGCAGCGACACTCGAAACTGCGCACCGCGTCCCACACCATCGCTTCGCGCCTGAATCGTGCCGCCGTGCAGTTCGACCAGGCGGCGCGTCGCAGCCAGGCCGACGCCGAAGCCGCGCACGTCTGACGCGGCTCGGGCAAACAAGTTGAAGATCGTCGAGATCGCCGCGGGATCGATGCCACGTCCGGTGTCGCTCACCGTGATGTTGGCGAAGTTCTGATCGACGGCGAGACTCAGCGTGATGCGGCCTCCCGGGTCGGTGTACTTCGCGGCATTGCTCAACAGATTCGAGAACACCTGTTCCAGGCTGGCGGCGTCAGCCTGCACGATCACGGGCTCTTCGGGGAGCGATACGACGAATTCGTGCTGACGCTCGGCGATGAGTGCACGTGCCGACTCGGCCGCGCGTTCGATGGTGCCGCGCACGTCGAACACCGCCACATTCAAGTGCACGTGCCCGCGGACGATCCGTGCGGACTCGAGCAGTTCTTCGACGAGACGCGTCATCTGCGTCAGTTGCCGCTCGACCACTGACCGTGCGTGCTCGCCGGACTCGACGGTCGTCCCCGTCGACATCATGCGCAGCGCCGCGAGGCTCGCGTGCAGCGGTTGACGAAGTTCATGAGCGACGAGCGTGAGGAATTCGTCCTTGCTGGCAGTCGCCGCTTCGGCGACGCGACGCGCGTCCTTCTCGCGGCGCAACGCCACCGAGAGCTCGTCGTACAACTCGACGTTCCTCAGCGCGAGTGCGATGTTGTCGGCAAGCAGCGTCATCGCGCCAACTTCGTCTTCGGTGGCTTCGTGGTGGACGGCCCAGTACGCGCCGATCGCCGCGATCGCCTCGGGCGCGCCTACCGGCACCATCGCCAGACTCTTCACGAACGTCGGTTGATAGACGTCGTGCGGGACGCGCGAGTCGGCGTAGATATCGGCAATGACTGCCGCAAGGTTCTGCGTCATCACCCAGCCCGATACGCATGCCTCGAGCGGAAACCGCCGGCCTTTCCACAGCGGCGCGATCGCGTCTTCATCGGCGTAGTAACACTCGTTGCCCGAGCGCAGAACGATCGTGACGCCGTCCGCGCCAGTCAGTTCTCGTGCGGCTTTGCGTGCCGTCACCACTACCGTCGCGAGGTCGCGTGCGAACGAGAGGTCGTGGGCGACGCGCAGCAGGCGCGCGGCTGTCGGCGGCAGTTTCGCGAGAAACTGGCGTTCGGGCACAAAGGTCTCCGTTTCGGGGCGCCGGTCACTGCGCAACCCGAATGCTGTGGTCATGGGAGGCCTCTACGGTAAGACGCGTGCTGAGACTCGTCAATTTTGTGTATCCACATTTCCACACTCTCGGAAGCTCGTTCCCCCGACAGTCGTGAGTGAAGGCCGTCTGCGTTGGCAAACCGTTTGCTCGACACCACTGGATGAGTGAGAACAACGTGAGTCGAAAGCGAGGACGGCCGCGCGGTGGAGTTCGCCCTGGCGAGCGATTGCGTGACTATCCGGTGTTAACGGTACGGGTTCCACCTGATACACGCGCGATGTTCGCCGAGTTGTGTACGCGACGTCGCATGCCGCGATGGATGATGCTGCGGCACCTCATCGTGTGCTTCGTCCGGAATTTACCGGCGAACGAGCGACGGCGCATTGTGCAGCGAAGCAAGGTGGGAGATTAGCGCAGCATGCCCAAGGATCATCTCCTGAGCAGGCGAGCCTTCACGGTGGAGTCCGTGATGGCGATCCTCGCCACAGCGACCATCACCATCACGGGCTGCGACGGGGGCAGCGATCTCGGTCCGTCGCCACCGGCCGGCGCGCGTGAAGGTGTCGTCAGCAACAACCACGGTCATCGCGCGATCGTCGATGCGGTGCAGTTGAATTCGAACAGCACGATCACCGTCGACATGCGGTATCAGGCGACGCACAATCACGAGCTGACGTTGACGCCGCTGGAACTTGCGTCGATTTCCGAGAACGGTCACGTCGTCAAAACATCATCGACCACCGACGGCCACAATCACACTGTGACCTTCAATTGACCTGCAGCTCATGAGATCGCGTCGGGGAACAACCGTCGAGCTGTAAGTCTTTCCTGTGATTCGTAAACGAAACGCGTCGCGGTGCGTGCGTTCTGCAAGTACGCACACGATTTCGCAGTGGCACGCTTCGTGATGACCTCGGCCAGCGCGGGGGGAGGGAAAGATTAATGTCCGATCAGAATCTCCTGACCAGGCGCGAGTTCACGGTGGAGTGGGTGCTCGCCGTCCTGGCGGGTGCGACCATCACGATCACTGGATGTGGTGGAGATGACAACGACAACAACAGCAACCCGACGAATCCGACGCCGCAGACGGGCGATAAGTCAGGCGTCATCAGCGCGAACCATGGTCATACCGTTACCGTCACGGGCGCGCAGATCACAGCAGGCAATGCGGTGATAGCGACATTGACCACGGGCAATGGGCACACGCACACGATCAGTCTCACAGCGGCCCAGGTTGTCGCGATCGGTCAGAACCAGCGAGTGTCGGGCACATCATCGACCGATGCTGGCCACAATCACGAGGTCACGTTCAATTGATGGAAGGAGGCGGGTCCTCAAGACCCGCCTCTACGAATCGGCTGCTTACTTGGACGAGGGCGTCGAGCTGGGGGCGGCGCTCGGGAAATCGGGGATCTTCTCGTTCGGGTACCAGTACTGCCTGTGGCAGTTCTCGCACGCCTTGTCGATGTCCTCTCCCACATCGAACAGCTTCTGCGCGTCGCGCTTGTCCACGACCTCGAGCACGCTCTGCGCGATGTCGTGCAACGTCTTCGCGCGGTCGTACCACGCCTTGCGATCCTTGGCGATCAATTCGTCCATTTCTGACGGCTCGAGCTCGACACCAGGCGTGTCCGACTTCTCGCCAGGACGCGCCACTTTGCGGCCGGGCATCATCAGCAGGTTGCTGCCTTCGATCATCATGATCAGGCCGCTGCGCACCTTGAACCATTCCTCGTCGCTCTTCGGCATCGTCTCGTGGATGCCGCCCTTGTCGATCACCGTGGCCACCGAATCCCACACCATATCGCCGGCGGGATCGATGATGTGCAGCATGATGTCCTTCACCGTCGCCGTGGTCGTATACGGGGGCTGATCGGCAGCTGGCGCAGTCGGCGCGGGTTGTTTGCTTTGACACGACCCCGCGGCCACTGCCGCACACACGACGACGATCAACGAACGAAGCTGCATGCTAGGCATCCCTCTCTTGAAGTGACGTCGCTGGTGCCGGAGCTCCACCGCGTGCAGGGGCAAGACGTCTCACGCCGCGTGCAACGCGTGAGAAACCGAGCACGAGTCCGACCGAGCTGCTGATCAAACCGCCGAGCAGCAGCACGAGCATGACGATGTCCCACGCTGGACGCATGTCGTACCAGAACGGGAAATCGAGACTGTGCAGGCCGTTGTACAGCCAACGCTCGATGCGGCTCAGACGCGTCACCTGCGACAGCATCGTGCTGTTCGACGGATCGATGTAGAACCACGTCTCGCCGGGATCAGCGAACTTCACGCGCAACACCGGCAGCGGGGTCAGATGCTGTCGCGAGTAGTAGTAGGCGTCGTACTCGGTGAGCAGTTGCTGCTCGAGGATCGGTACCTCGGGCAGCTCGGCGCGGAGACGTGCGATCAGCGACTCCGTGCTGAATGGCTCGCGGCGAACCCGCAGTGTGTCGGCGCGCACCAGGAGGCGATCGCTCTCTGCCCGTCCGGTGATGTAGTAGGGCTGATGCAGCCGCTCCGGCCGCTTGTCGGCTTCGGGATCGTGAGCGAGTCGAACCACGTAAAAGTGCTCGTCCTGAATGCGGGACAGCTCGATCTCCTTGATGCCGCGGCCGTCCACCAGGTGATCCCATTCGGCCGGCTTCATAGCGGCGTATTTACCCAGATCGATGGGACCGCCCGTAAAGACGTTGCGACCCACTTCGAGCGGCTGTGAGTTGGTCCATTCGAACGGTTCCATCGACAGCAGTCCACTGAATGCCCACGTCGCGGTGAACACGCCGAAGACCAGCCCGGTCACGTAGTGCCACTTCATCGCGCCGATGTATTTCTGCCGGAACGATTGCACGACGCCGAGCAGGAGTCCGAGCACGGCCAGCGCGCAGACAAGACCCGACGTCCACACGACGAACTGATACCAGACGGGCTGGTTCTCGCGCAGTGCGGCGAAATAGAAGAAGTGCGGGATGGTGCTGATCCATGCGAGTGCGCGGCCGTTCCGCGTGGTGACCATCGTCACTTCGCCGGTGCGTGGTGAGACGTACAGCTCGGTGCCGCGCTCGTCGCTGACGCGGAACTTGTGGAGCGGCAGCTGACGGCTTTGGACCAGCGTCCACTGGTCGACCCGTTCGAGCGTTGCCGTATGCGTCACCTGGTCTTCGGTGACGCCAGCGAACCGGGCAGCAATCGTTCGTGCCTGGGCGAGGGTCGCGCCTTCCATGACCTCGCCGGTATCAGCGAACACTGTCGTCGGTTCGCCTGCACCGAAGCGATAGGCCGGCCGCCCCATGATCGAGAGCAGTACCGCGCGCCCAGGTCTTTCGATGAGACCGGCCTCGGCGGCTTCAGCCGGCGTCAGGCGGACGCGCGCGAGATCGAGACTCGGCAACTTTTCGAGTCGCATCTCCGGTGTAAGCCGAGGCATCCCGCCGGCGTACATCATGGTGATGCCTGTGGCGAACCATAGGACGACGAACGCGCTCAGCACGATGCCGGCATACCGGTGCGTGAGGATGAGCCATTTGCGCAGCAGCTTCATCATGTCTGTGGCACGATACCCTTGACCGGGTCCGGTTCTAAACTGAATTTTTATTCAGGTTTAACCTGCGACCGCTTCATACGGAGCGCCGACATGCGCGTGCAACAGATTGCATTCCTTGTAGTTGTGGCACTTGCGCCCGGATGCTCCGGGCCAGAGAAACCGTCCTCGAATTCAGGGACCAGCCCGGCGGCAGCCGCTCCGCCGACGACAGCTCCCATCCCGCCGCCCGTGGCGGGGCGCGTGTTCGTGACCAATGAGAACGGCGGCGACATCAGCGTGATCGACGTCGCCACGCAGAAGGTCGTCGCCACCATCCCCGTAGGCAAGCGGCCGCGCGGCATCCGTTTGAGTCGCGACGGCTCGCAGGTGTTCGTTGCGCTGAGCGGCTCGCCGATCGCGCCGCCGGGTGTGGACGAGAGCACGCTGCCGCCGCCCGACAAGAAGGCCGATGGCATCGGGATCGTCAGCGTGAAGGATCTCAAGCTGGAACGTGTGATTCGCGGTGGATCGGATCCGGAACAGCTCGCGGTGAGCAGTGATGGCACGCACCTCTTTGTCGCCAACGAGGACGTCGGCGAAGCCAATGTGATCAACGTCGAGGATGGAAAGGTGCTCGCCACGTTCAAAGTCGGCGGCGAGCCTGAGGGTGTCCAGCTGCGGCCCGATGGTCAGGTGGTGTACGTCACCTCGGAAGAGGACGGGCAGGTCGCCGTGATCGACGCGGTGAATCAGAAACTGCTGAAGACCTTCAAGGTCGGTCCACGGCCTCGGTCGACGACGTTTCTGCCGGATAGCTCGCGAGCGTTTGTGACGTCGGAGAACGGCGGATCGGTGGCGTTCGTGGATGCGAAGAAGCACGTGGTGCTGAAAACGATCACACTCTCGGGACCGATGTTCCGGCCGATGGGTGGCGTCGCCGCGCCGGATGGGAAGCACGTGTTCATTACGACCGGCCGCGGCAAGAACGTGGTGATCATCGACACGGCGACACAGGAGCCGATCGCTGCGATCGAAGTCGGCGATCGGCCGTGGGGTATCGCCGTCTCGGCAGACGGCAAGACGATCTTCACCGCGAATGGTCCGTCGAACGACGTCACGATCGTGGACGTCGACAGCCGCATGGTGAAGGCAAAGGTCAAGGTCGGCGATCGACCATGGGGCGTTTTGTTTGTTCCATAGTCAGGGCAAAGGGCAAAGGGCAAAGGGCAAAAGTGTCTTCAACGCAACGACGAATGGCAGCGCTTCTCGCGCTGCTGGTGTGGCTACCCGCGTGCGGCTCGACAGCGTCACAGCACAGCCCTGCTGATGTGGCAGCCGTGCTCGAGTCCTTCTATGGCGCCGTCAAGCGCGGCGATCCGACCGCGGCGATGAGCGTGATTGCGCACGATGCGTTGTTCGTCGAGTCCGGCAAGCTCGAGACGCGCGAGCAGTACGAAAAGAATCACCTGCCGGCGGATATCGATTTCGAGAAGCAGGTTACTGGAAAACGCGATCCGCTCCGCATCACGTTCAAAGACGACGCCGCGTGGGTGATCGCGACGACGACCTATGACGGCAGGTTCGAAGGCGCGCCCGTGCAATTCGTCAGCGCGCAGTTGATGGTCCTGTCGAAGGACGCGGACGCCTGGAAGATTCGCTCGATCCATTGGTCGTCGCGACCACTCGAACCATGACTCGTGGTCGCCGTCCACTCGAGCCTTGATCGATCGCGGCCGGCGCCTGCTCGCGTGGATTGTTCCGCGATGGAGGCGACCATCGCCGTGCGAAGGCTGCGGCGAGCCCTTCGCCTGCGGCGCCTCACTTACCGGCTGCTGGTGCCTGAAGGTACAACTCAGCGACGAGGCCCGAGGCCGCCTTCGGCAGCGCTATAAAATGTGCGTCTGCCGGGCATGTCTCGAACGCGAACGATCTGCTTAACGGATGCTTAATTGCGCTTGCATGTGGACTCGCTACCCATCCAGGCCAGCATCGCCTCGCCTCGCGCCTCCCAGAACATCACGCCTTCGCCTTCGTATTTCGAACCCGACGCGGCTTTGACCTGAAACGCAGGGCGCGCGACGCCTCCGCGCTCGAGCAACACCATCGCCGGCTGGGTGCTGTAGAACGTCACACGCAGGGGCTCGCCGTCTCCCGCGCAGATCCAGTCAACCGGCCCCTTCGACGCAACCGGAGACTTCGGACCGGTCTGGCCCGGATTCTGCGGCGCGAACTCGTAGATGCCGCCGTCCTTCACGAGCGACAAAAAGAGATGACCGTCCTTGAGGACATATGAGCCGATGTTCGGCCACTGCTTCACGATTTGATCGTGCATCGACGGTGGCAGACATAGAGCACGAGTCAGTGCGAGCGGACCGAACTGGAGCTGATTGGGTCCCGACGATGTCCACGTGCCCCGGCCGCGATTGCAATCGATGCGCGCCGTGAGCGTGCCGTCGGCTGCGAAGCCGAGCGTGTACTTCGAACCCTCGTCCGGAGTGAGGATCGTGTCGTCCCCGCCCTCGAAGCGAACGAGCTGCCACGATGTGCCGGCGAGCGTGGTGTTCTTCGATTGCGCGTGTCCGGAGAGCTGGGTGGCCAACATGACGCCCAGCAGCGTCGTCGCATGAATAATTCCGATGCGCTTGAACCTCATGCGCACTCCTTCCTTCCTTCGGCGCACTGGTGCAATCGAAAGTCCTGCGCGTCGGCGCGTTGTGCAAATGGTGTTCGAAGCGGCGCGTTTACTCAGCAACGGCCAGTGAATGAACACTCGCGACATCTCGCGGCACGAAACCCAGCTGCACGAAGCAGATGATCGAGCCCTAATACTCGCGGTGCGCACCATCTTTATGATCGAGGTATGAAGTCCCGAACGTGTGCAGTCATCATGATCCTTGTCGGGATAGCTGTGATTGCCTCCGCATGTGGAGGTGGTCAGGCCGCAACGAAGCCGCCAGTTGCGACGGCGAAGGCCGACGGTCCCGGTGTCGTGACCGGGCACGTGAAGTTCGACGGCGAGCCACCTGGCCGCGCGGTGGTTCGTATGGGTGGTGATCCGCTCTGCAAGCCCAAGCATCCCTTTACGCTTCCCGGCCGAAACATCACCGCGACGCTGTCGGAAGCGGCGATCGTTGACGAGAAAGGTGACATCGCCAACGTCTTCGTGTACGTCCGCGACGGGCTCGGCAATCGGGTCTACGCGATACCGACGACGCCCGTGGTGCTCGATCAGTCAGGCTGTCAGTACGAGCCGCATGTCTTTGGCGTCTTCGCCGGCCAACCGGTTGAGGTCAAGAACAGCGATCCGACACCGCACAACGTGCATGCCCAGCCGCATAGCAATGAGCAATTC
>JBKPRH010000336.1:0-7356 GCA_046765795.1 Acidobacteriota bacterium
CGTGGAACAACGCGGAAACGGGCGACGGGCCTTCCATCGCGTCGGGCAACCACACGAGGAAGGGGAACTGCGCCGACATGCCGGCGGCGCCGAGGTAAAGGCAGAAGGTAATCACCGAGAGGCCGGCCAGCGACAGCGTGCCGATCACAAACACCAGCGCGGTCTGCGGCATCCTCTTCGCCAGCCCACCCATGTGCGACAGATCGTTGCTGTGCACCGCATGGATCACGGCGCCAGCACCGAGGAAGAGCAGCGCCTTGAACAGCCCGTGCGTCAGCAGGTGAAAGAACCCAGCCGCTGAGAACCCCGCGCCGATCGCCGCCATCATGTAACCGAGCTGCGAGACAGTGGAGTAGGCGAGCACGCGCTTGATGTCGTCCTGCACGCACGCGAGCACCGCAGCCAGCAGCGCCGTGAACGCGCCGATCCAGGCGACCACCATCAAGACATCCGGCGGGAACAGAAACACGGTGCGATGGAGCAGATACACACCCGCCGTCACCATCGTCGCGGCATGAATCAGCGCCGAGACGGGTGTGGGACCTTCCATCGCGTCGGGCAGCCACGTGTGAAGCGGGAACTGCGCTGACTTGCCGACTGCGCCCAGATAGATACAGAACGCGATGAGCGAGAGCCCCTCGGCGGGAAGCGCACCGCTGGCGACCATCGTCCTGAGCTCGCCGAGATCGAACGTGCCCGTCACACGCCACAACAGCACAATGCCGATCAGCAGCCCGACATCGCCAGCCTTCGTCGTCCAGAAGGCTTTCACCGCTGCGCGCGCGGCTTCGGGTTTCTGATACCAGAAGCCGATCAGCAGGAAGGAGCAGAGTCCGACCAGCTCCCAGCAGATGAACAGCTGAAGGAGATTGGGTGCGAGCACCACGCCCATCATCGAGAACGCGAAGAGCGAGTGATAGGTGTAGTAACGCCCGAGTGCCGCTGGCGGCTCGTCGTGCAGATACTCGACGGAGTACAGCTGCACAAGAAACGCGACAAGCGCCACCAGGATCAGCATCAGCGTCGAATCGCGATCGGCGAGGATGCCGACCGTCGCGATCGAGGCGCCATTTGATGGCAACCACTCCCAGGCGAGTCGAGTGACCTGTCCCTCGGCGTGACCGCGCCACGCACCGATGGCGGCAGCGAGCGAACCAGCAGCGAACAGGATCGACATGTACGCCGCGGGCCGGCCGAGGCGCCTCAATGGCGAGACCACGCCGAGGATCAGGAAGCTGATCGCGGGAAGCAGCAGCGAGACGAGGGCGAGACTGCCAGGGTCGCTCATCATCCCTTGAGCAGGTCCAGATGATCGGCCATCACCGTCCGGCGCACGCGGAACAGCAAGATGACGAGCGCCAAGCCAATCGCCGCCTCAGACACGGTGATGCAGATCGTGAACAGCGTGAAGATCATGCCCGTGGTCGAGCCGTTGAAGTGCGAGAACGCGATCAGGTTGATGTTGACCGCGTTGAGCATCAACTCGATGCCGAGCAGGATGCCGATCGTGTTGCGCCGCGTGACGACGCCGAACAGACCGATGCAGAACACGGTTGCGGCGAGAATCAGATACGCTTGGAGGCCCATAGTTAGCTCGCCGCCCGTAATTCAAAATGCAAAAGGCAAAATGCAAACGGTCTTCGCTGCGCAGGCGGTGGGCTCAACCTCTGTTTGCATTTGAAATCTTGCATTTTGCATTTCATGGCGCACCTCAGTCTTCAGGGCGCGCGAAGTAGATCGCTCCGAGCATCGCTGCCAGCATCAGCAGCGCCAGTAATTCAAACGGCAGCACGAACGTCGTCAGCACCTGCTTGCCAAGGAGAAGTGTCAGGTCGGCTGGCTGTGGCAACGGCGTCGATGGTAGTTGCCGCCGCATCAACGTGCTCACGATGATCGCGAGCAGACCACCCGACACGAGCGCGCCACTGACGACACCGCGATTGGTTTGTGACAGCCGCTCGCCGATGAGCCGCTCGGTGACGACGATGGCAAAGACGACGACGGTGATGATGCCGCCTGCGTAGAGCAGCAGCTGTACCGCGGCGAGGAACTCGGCGTTCAACAGGAGAAAGATGCCTGCGGTCCCGGTCAGCGCCAGTGCCAGCCAGAGGACGGCGTGAAACAGATTCTTCGAGAGCACCACGGCAAGTGCTGAGCCGACGAGCATCACCGACAGAACCCAGAAGGCGAGGTCGCTGAACGTCACGCTTCGCCTCCAGCGGTTTTCGCGGCAGGCGCGCCAGCTGGTGCTGGCGCGGCGGGAGCGGCAGCTGTCGGGGGTGCGGCAGCTGTGGCAGCGGCAGGCGCGTGAGCAGCCGCCTCGGGACGCGACGGCCCGCCCTCGGGCCGCGCCATCTTCGGCGGTCCCTGCATGTCGCGCAGCTTGTTGCCTGTCGCCCACGACTGCTGATGCTGCAGGCCGATCGCGTGCAGGCGGTCTTTGTCGAGCAGCATCTCGCGGCGATCGGCGGTCGCCATGTCAAAGGACTTCATCATGACGATGGCGTCGGTCGGGCAGACCTGTACGCACAGCTCACAGAACTCACAGGCGTAGAGCTCGAGCGAGAAGCTCTTGGCGTAGTTCCGCTTTTCGCTCTTGAGCATCTCGACCTTGATCACCGCTGGTGGGCAGACGTATTCGCACAGGCGGCAGCCAATGCAGGCTTCCTCGCCGGTGTCCTTCTCATAGACGAGCGCAAGCAGACCGCGATAACGATCGGGATACGCTCGCTCTATGTCCGGGTAATGGACCGTGACCGGCTTGCGGAACAGGTTGAACAGCGTCACCCACATCGCCTTCGCGACGGCGCGGATGACGAACAGCGGGCTCGTGTCAGAAGCCACCGGCCCTCCAGACGACGACGAACGAGGTCGCGATGAGCAGCGTCAGTGTGGCCGGCATCAGGAACTTCCACGACAGCGAGAGAATCTGATCGACGCGGATGCGGACGAAGCTCCAGCGGATCCACGTGAGCACGAGGAACAGGAACATCGCCTTCAGCAGCATCCACACCGGGCCGAGATACTCAGGACCCGGACCCGCCCACGCACCGAGGAACAGCACTGATCCAAGGAACGACGAGCCGATCACGTGCGCGTACTCGCCGAGCTGAATCAGGGCGAACTTCATGCCCGAGTACTCGACACGGAATCCGGCGACCAATTCCGATTCGGCTTCGAGGATGTCGAACGGCACGCGGTTCTCGGCCGCGAGCGTCGACACCATAAACGCGACGAAGGCGAGCTGGCCGATCACTGGATAGAGGATGAACCACGCGCCGCCGGCCTGTGCGGCCGCGATGTCAGAGAGCTTCAGCGAGCCGGCGAGCATCACCGGCACGAGCGCCGAGAAGATGAACGGCAGGTCGTAGGAGATGATCTGATTGACCGCGCGCATCGCCGAGAGCAGCGCGTACTTGTTGTTCGAACCCCAGCCGGCCATGAAGAGGCCAACGATTTCCATCGACGACACGGCGAGAAAGAACAGGATGCCGATGTTGAGATCGGCGACGCCCAGCCCTGGCGCGAACGGGATCGTCGCGAAGATCAGCATGCATGGAATGAGGAAGACGATCGGCGCCAGGTTGTAGACCGGCTTGTCGGCCGCGGTCGGCACGACGTCTTCCTTCATCATCAGCTTCAACGCATCAGCGATCGGCTGCAGCAGTCCATGCGGCCCGACTCGATAGGGTCCGATGCGCGACTGCATCCGCGCCGCGAACTTCCGCTCGAGCAGCGTCACATAGGTCACGAGTCCAATGACCACGTTGAGCACCACAAACGGTCCGATCAGTGCAGTGAGCCAGGCGGGCATCAGCGATCCACCTCACCAAAGACGGGATCGACCGAACCCATAATCGCAACAACGTCCGCGACCTTATGGCCGGGGATGATGTGCGGCAGCACCGCGAGATTCGAGAACGACGCGCCGCGCCACTTCATGCGATACGGTTTGGCGCTACCGTCGGCGATGAGATAACAGCCGACCTCGCCCCGCGGGCCTTCGACACGCGCGTAGGCCTCACCCTTTGGAATCCTCGTCTGCGCGACCGACTTGAGTCCCGGCCGCGATGAGATCGGACCGTCCGGCAGCTTGTCGAGCGCCTGACGAATGATCTTGATCGACTCGCGGAACTCCACCATCCGTACGCGGTAGCGCGCGAAACAGTCACCAGCAGTCTCGACCGGTACGGTGAAGGTGAAGTCCTCGTACGACGAGTACGGCGCCGACTTGCGCAGGTCGAAGTTGACACCAGAGCCGCGCAGCAGTGGGCCGGCAATGCCCACGTCTTCAGCTAACTCGCGCGTGATGTACCCCACTCCTTGCGCACGAGCGAGGAAGAACGGATTGTCCTCGAGCAGTCCCTCGTACTCGGCGATGCGTTGATCGATGACGTCGATCGTCTTCCGGCACGCATCTGCCCAGCCCGGCGGGATGTCGTAGCGCGTGCCGCCGACCTGATAGAAGCCGTAGAGCAGTCGGGCACCGACCAGCGACTCGAAGAGATCGAGGATCGTCTCGCGCTCGCGGATCGCGTAGAGGAAGATTGTCGCGCCACCGCCGAGCGCGCCGCCCATGTCCATGCACCACGTACCGAGCCACAGCAGGTGCGAGGCGATGCGCTGCAGTTCGGCAGCGATCACGCGCAGATACTGCGCGCGTTTCGGAACCTCGATCTTGCCGATCGTCTCGGCCGCCATCACGTAGGCGAACTCGCTGGTCATCGCCGCGACGTAGTCGGTCTTCGACGCGATCGACGGGTACTGCGCGTAGGTCAGCGTCTCCGAGAGCTTCTCGTGGCAGCGGTGCAGATACCCGATCACCGCATCGACGCCCACGACCGTCTCGCCCTCGAGCGTGAGAATCGCTCTGAACACACCATGGGCCGACGGGTGCTGCGGCCCCATGTTCATCGTCAGGCGTTCGCCGCCTGAGTAGTCGAGCTCGACGCGTGTCGTGGGGGCGGCTTCCAGGGTCATCGATAGGGTGGGTGCGGCGTATCGACCGCGTAGGACTTCAAGAGAGGATGACCAACCCAGTCGTCACCGAGCAGGATGCGGCGCAGGTCCGGATGGCCGTCGAAGCGGATGCCGAACATGTCGTAGCATTCGCGTTCCATCCAGTTCGCCCCACGGAAGACCGGCACGAGTGACGGACACGCCGAGACGCCGGGACCGAGCTTCGTCTTCATGACGATCGACAGGCCCGTATCGAGGTTGTCGATCCTGGCGACGACTTCGAGTCCCTGTTCCTTCCAGTCAACCGCTGTAGAGAAAGAGAAGAACCGGCACCCGAGTGTGTCTTTCGCGAACCGTGCGAACGCGCTCCATTGATCGACAGGCACAGTGACGGTGAGCGGGGTCGCACCTTCGACTTGAGCGCCGCTGAAGCGCTCGCCGATCACGGTTCTTGCCTGCTCGTGGGTCACAGCGTTAATCAACCTTCGGGTTCGGAGCGGGGCGCCGACCGGTGCGACGGAATTGCGCGATTTGATCCTGCAGCAAGAGCAGGCCGTTCAAGAGCGACTCGGGCGGCGGCGGACATCCGGGGACGTAGACGTCCACGGGGATGACGCGATCGACGCCCTTCACGACGTGATAGCCGTGGCGGAACGGGCCGCCGGAGTTCGCACACGAGCCCATCGAGACCGCCCACTTCGGGTCCGGCATCTGGTCGTAAATGCGCTCGAGCATCGGCGCCATCTTGATTGTCACTGTCCCCGAGACAACCATCAGATCCGAATGCCGCGGCGATGCCCACGGTACCATTCCCAGACGCTCGACATCGAACCGCGAGGCAAACGTCGCCATCATCTCGATCGCGCAGCACGCGAGCCCGAATGTCACCGGCCAGACCGACGACTTGCGCGCCCAGTTGAGAAACGAATCAGCAACCGTCGTGACGACGAAGCCGCCAGGGAAGCTGTGGATGCCTTCGGTGATCGACTCGAAGGCCGCCGAGTGCTTGTCTCCCTCGGGGCGCTTCTGATGGAGCTGCTCCCACTCCTGAAGGTCTTTGATGTTCCTCCAGATGGGCGCGGGAATTGTGGGGACCGGCGGTTTTATTTCCACTCGAGGATGCGCTCCCGGTAGGCGTAGACCCACCCCAGCGACAGAATCATCAAGAACGTCAGCATCGCGAGGATACCCCAGAGTCCCAGATCGCGAACGTTCAGGACCCAGGGAAAGAGAAACACCGCCAGCGCATCGAAGACGAGGAAGACGAGCGCGACGAGATAGAATCCGACCGGGAACTGCACCCAGGCCGGACCGATCGGCTCGGCGCCGCACTCGTAGCTTTGCAGCTTGGCTGCGAACGGCCGGCGCGGACGCAGAATCATCGCCATGCCTAGCGACACGAGCGCAAAGGCGAGGATGAATCCCAGGTAGATCGCGACAGAGCCGTATTCGCTCATCGAAAACTTTCCATGATCTCGTCGAGCGCCGCCTTCCCGGGCCGCACCTTCGACGTGTCGAGCGACGCGAGCGGTTCGTCGACCAGACCGAGCAGGTCGATGAAGTCCTGCTTGTCGGGTTCGACGTAGAGAATGCCCGTGGCAAACTCGTTACGTGACGCGGTCTCACGCAGCAACGCCAACGCACGATGCTTGTCCGTCGGGTTGTAATCCTCAGCCAACTTGTTCAGCAGGATCTTCGACCCGTTATGCAGCGTCACCGATGTCGTCGTGCCGGGATCGTATTCGATGTTGATGTCTTCGAAGAAGGGCACGAAGTTCAAGTCGGCGAGCGGCTCCTCGTGATCCTTTGCGTACGAGTAGCTCTTGGTCGAACCGTCGTGATCGTTGAACGTCACGCACGGCGAGAGCACGTCGATCATGCAGGTGCCGCGATGGCTCAGCGCCGCTTTGAGGATCGCCTTGAGCTGCTTCGGGTCGCCGGAGAACGACCGGGCCACGAACGACGCACCGAGCTCGATCGCCAGCGTGCACGTGTCGATCGGCGGCAGATCGTTGATGACGCCGGTCTTCAACGTCGAGCCGAGGTCGGCGGTCGGCGAGAACTGACCCTTGGTCAGGCCGTAACAGCCGTTGTCTTCGATGATGTAAATGATCGGCAGGTTGCGCCGCATGAGGTGCACGAACTGGCCGATGCCGATCGCGCCGGTGTCGCCGTCGCCGCTGATGCCGATGGCGATCATCTTGCGGTTGGAGACGACCGCGCCAGTGGCCACCGACGGCATGCGGCCGTGGACCGAGTTGAACCCGTGCGCCTGCCCGAGGAAGTAGGCCGGGCTCTTGCTCGAGCAGCCGATGCCGGACAGCTTGAGCACCCGCTTCGGATCGACGCCCATCTCAAAGAAGGCGTCGATGATGCGCTCCGAAATCGCGTTATGTC
>JBKPRH010000337.1:0-9344 GCA_046765795.1 Acidobacteriota bacterium
CCACCAGGCTCGTAGGCTTCACGCAGCACGATCTCCGATCGCTGAGTGAGGTCGGCGATCTCGTGCAACTCCTCCGTCGTCAAGCCACTGAGCGTGGCGACGTGCCGACGCGGGATCACCATCAGGTGACCGGTGTTGTATGGGTATCGATTGAGGATGATGTACGCCGTGCGTCCGAGATGCACGACGAGAGGATCGACGACGTGGGCGTCCACCGGTTGCCCGGTGGACGCGGAGACTTCAGCCGTGAGGCAGAAGACGCATTCGAGCTCGGACCGGTTCGCTTTCACGTAGTCGAGCCGCCAGGGGGTCCAGAGGCGATCCACCTCTGTCGGGTCTCAGGCCTGAACGGCGGTATCGCTGCCGTCGGGACCGGCCGCCGCGGCAGGAGCATCGACGTTCTCCTCCTCGCGGTTGATCAATTCCTTCAGCTCTTTGCCGGGCTTGAAGTACGGCACCTTCTTCGGCGGTACATCCACCTTGTCGCCGGTCTTCGGATTGCGACCCTTGCGGGGCTCGCGCTTGCGCAGCCGGAAGCTGCCGAAGCCGCGCAACTCGATCTTCTCGCCGCGATGCAGCGCGTCGATGATGCTCTTGAATACTGTGTCGACGATGACTTCCGAGTGCTTCTTCGTGAGATCGGAGACTCGCGAGACTTCCTCGACGAGCTCCGCTTTGGTCATGCTTCCGCCAGGCGTATTCAAGCTGTTGCTCCTTGAAGACGGGGATCAAGGCACCGAAGCCCGACCCCCGATCCCGGATCTCTACCGATTTCTGAAGTGATCGCCTAACGTCGCCGTACCCGTTCCCTCGCCGTCCTGGTACGCTTCCCAGTCGGCTCGGTACTCGTCGTTCTTCATCGCGCGGATGCTCAAGCCAATCTTCCGCTCCTGCGGACTGAGCTTGATGATCTTCATCTGGTAGGAGTTCCCCACCTGAAGATCGATCTTTTCGCCGCCATGCGAGTCGTCGAACTCCGAGACGTGAATCAAGCCCTCGATGCCTTCGTCCAACTCGACGAACGCGCCGAAGTTGGTCATCCGGGTGATCTTCCCTTCGATCACATCACCGACGTTGTGCCGTGAGAAGAAGTCATCCCAGATATCGGTCGCGAGCTGCTTCAAGCCCAGTGACAGACGCTGATTTTCGGCGTCGATGCTGAGCACCATCGCCTCGACCACATCGCCCTTCTTCAGCACCTCTGACGGATGCTTGACCCGCTTGCTCCACGACATGTCCGAAATGTGGATCAGACCGTCGATGTCCTCCTCGACCTCGACGAACGCGCCGAACTCGGTGAGGTTGCGGACCTTGCCCTTGATTTTGGTGCCGACCGGATACTTCTCACCCAGCTCGTGCCACGGGTTGCTCTCGACCTGCTTCAAGCCGAGCGAGATGCGGCGGGCGGCCGGATCGACGCCGAGCACCATCGCTTCGACGGTGTCGCCGACGTTGAGAATCTTCGACGGGTGCTTGACGCGCTTGCTCCACGACATCTCGCTGACGTGAATCAAGCCCTCGACGCCAGGCTCGAGCTCGACGAACGCGCCGTAGTCGGTCAGGCTGACGACCTTGCCGCTCATGCGCGCGCCGACCGGATACCGATCCTGCACCGTCGCCCACGGATCCTGCACGAGCTGCTTGTGACCGAGCGAAACGCGCTCAGTCGCTGGGTCGTACTTGAGGACGATGACGTCGACTTCGTCGTTGACCTTGAAGAGCTCGGAGGGGTGACCGACGCGACCCCATGACATGTCGGTGATGTGCAACAGCCCGTCGATGCCACCGAGGTCGATGAACGCGCCGTAGTCCGTGATGTTCTTCACGGTGCCGCGGAGCGTCTTGCCTTCGGCGAGCGTCTCGAGCGTCGTCTTCTTCTTCTCGGCGTTCTCTTCCTCGAGCAGCGCCTTGCGCGAGAGGACGATATTGCCGCGCTTCTTGTTGACCTTGATGACGCGCATGCGGAGCTCCTGCCCCTTCAGCGCATCCAGGTTGCGAACAGGTCGAACATCGATCTGCGAACCGGGCAAGAACGCGCGCACGCCGATGTCTACGGCGAGGCCACCCTTGATTCGTTCGATGACCCGGCCAATGACGACCTTGCGGTCGGCGTAGGCCTTCTCGACCTCGTCCCAGATCTTCATCTTCTCGGCCTTCTCGCGCGAGAGCACGATGTGGCCTTCTCGATCTTCCGTACGCTCGAGGAGCACATCGACCGTGTCGCCAGACTGCACGGTGACGTTGCCGTTCTCGTCGAGGAATTCGTGGATGGGGATGAGACCTTCAGACTTGTATCCGACGTCGACAACGACCGCGGCGTCGGTCACTTTCAGGACCGTGCCCTTGACGACTTCCCCTTCCGCCATGTTACGGAAGCTGTCGTCGTACGCCTCGAGCATCGAGGCGAACTCCGCCGGGTCCATATCTTCGTGGTGCATTGGCTTGAACGCCGGTCCAGCCGGCCTGCCGGCTCGTGTGCGTCCAGGTGCCCCGGGCTGTCCGCCCGTCATCTCGGGCGACACCAACCCGTTTTCTGCATTCGCCATTACGTGCGCGTCCTCCTACTGACCTGACACCCGCCGAGTGGCTGTGCTTTGCACGGCTCCCTGCGGGCTCTGCCGGTTTCTGTTGCCTTTCGACTTCGCTCAAGGCAACCTTGAGCCCAGCCGAAAGGTTGTCCTTCGTCAGGGCTCAGGCCCATCCTGAGCGCAGCGAAGGATTGCGGGGACCGGCCCCCCGCGGCTATAACGGCGATGGAGAATGCATGGTGGGCACCGCCCCGTCTTCCGGGAGGCGGTACGTGAGGGCGGCCGAGGGTCGCATCCACTCCCCCTGCACGGGATTGTCCTTCGCCGATAAGCAATAGATTTTACGTAACTTATCGGACGACTGTCAAGGTAAGCCTGGACCGGAATAGGGCGCGCAGAAAGGGAGAGAGGACATGGCCAAACGGAAGGCGGCCGCACGGAGCACCGCACGTCGGAAGGCCGCCACCACGCGGCGCAAGGCAGGACGCACTCGCTCGGCCGGGAAGAAAGCGGCGTCCGTCCGGAAATCAGTCAGCAAGAAAAAGGCGTCCGCCCGAAAGAAGGTGGCATCCGCGCGAAAGGTGACCGTCAAGAAGAAGACGGCGTCTGCCCGAAAGACCGTCGCCAGAAAAATGAAACGCGCGGCACCGGTCGCGAAGAAGCGCGCTGCGCCAGTGGCCAAGAAGACCGCCAAGACTGCCGCGCCTGCGAAGAAGACCGCACCACGTGCCGAGCGAGTGGCGCCACGCACCGCACCGAGCCTCAATCGCGAACGACGCACGATTCGTGACGACGATATCGTCCAGACGCCGCCGTCCACGCTCGACTTCGATCGATCGGCGTCAGCCGCGCGATCGGGTCGCCGCGAGCTGCTCGAGCGTTACGAAGAGCATACCGAAACGGGTCCGGACATCACCGGCGGCGATGTCGATGCTGATTGGGAATCGGCGTACAGCGTCGGCGACGAAGCGCCCGGCGGCGACAACCCGACGCCGGATCAGGATCTCGTCGACGACATCGGCCGCGCGGTCGGGGTCGAGTATCAGGACAACGAGGAGCTCAAGGGCGACGCGAAGATCTCCAAACGCGATCGCAATCGCTGGGAGCTCGACCCGGCGTCATCCGACGATTGGGATGAAAGGTAAGCACAAGGACCTTCCTCTCGTCCAACCGAAATCCCGTGCGGCGTGGCGGGCGTGGCTCGAGAAGAACCACGCCTCCTCCTCTGGCACCTGGCTGGTGTACGCGAAGAAGCACACAGGCATTCCCTCACTCGCCTACGCCGATGCGGTCGAAGAAGCACTGTGCTTCGGATGGATCGACAGCCTGGCTCACCCCGTAGACGACTCACTCTACAAACAGGTCTTCACGCCGCGAAAACCGGCGAGTGCCTGGTCCGCTCTCAACAAGAAACGTGTCGAGAGGCTCATTGCCGACGGACACATGACGCCGGCGGGCATGCGAATGATCGAGCTGGCCAGGTCAAACGGCAAGTGGGATGCGCATGCGCAGACCGAGGCGTTGACGATGCCGGCGGAGTTGAAAAAAGCGCTGAACGGAAACGCGAGTGCGAAGAAGAACTGGCCGACCTACACCGTCAGCCAGCAGAAAGCATTTCTTCGCATGCTGCATGACGCGAAGACACCGGAAACGCGCGCTAAGCGGGTTGCGCGCATCCTGGACATCGTCTCGAAGCGCATCGCGTTCTCGCAGCTGCTCGGAGGCGGCGCGTCCAAAAGGACGCGCCCTACGACTGCTTGGCGCGCACGAGGCTCAGTACCTTCTCGACGACCTCGTTAATCGGCATCGTCGTCGTGTCGATGCGCACGGCGTCCGGCGCAAGCGTCAGCGGCGACACGGTACGCGTCGAATCGGCGGTATCGCGAGCCTTGATCGCAGCCGCAACCGCGGCCTGTCCTACCTGACTTCCAGTGTGTGCGGCATCGTTGGCGCGCCGCCGGGCGCGTTCTTCCTCCGACGCGTCCAGATAGATCTTCAGATCAGCGCCGGGGAACACGACCGTCCCGATATCCCGGCCTTCCATGACGACGCCGCCGCCTTCGCCGAGCGCACGCTGTCGGGCGACGAGCACTTCACGGACACGCGGCAAACGCGCAACGGCCGTCGCGGCTTTGTCGATGTCAGGTGTCCGGATCGCACGAGTGACATCGTGTCCGTCGATCGACACGACTCCGCCCTCGACGACGATGTCGGCCCGCTGCGCCAATGCCGCCACCGCGCCCTCGTCCTCCAGGACGATGTGTTCGAAGAGGGCTTTCCAACCCACGGCGCGATACATGGCGCCCGTGTCGATGTGACGATATCCCAGCGTCTCTGACAGCGTCCGCGAAATCGTGCCCTTGCCCGCGCCAGACGGCCCGTCGATAGCGATGACCAGTCGTTTCATGTCGTTCGGATCGTTCGGGTCGTTCGAATCGTTCGACCCGTTCTCTTGAAGAACGCTCCGAACGGCACGAACGATTGGAACGATCCGAACGATCCTATCACCTGCTGTTGATCACGCTCTCGGACCCGCGAGACGAATCAGAATCGATACAACAGCCGCACGTATGTGGTGTGACCGGTGTAGGGCCGATTGCCATAGCCGAGAGTCAGAGCGCCCAGCCAGTCGATGCGCGGAGTGCCGGTCGCGGGTGCGAACCCGATCGGTCCGTTCGTATCGATGGTGTTGAAGTCCTCGACTTCCAGCGTCTCGAAGTAATAGCCGACTCCGACGCCGGCGCGCGCCGTGAAGAAGTAATTCACGTCTGCCGTCACTCGATGCCAGCGGTTATCGACATCAGGCAGCGGGATGAACTGGTTCGCCGTCGTCAGGGCAGCAATGCGTGGGCCGCCGTGGACAAAGCTGTTCTTTGAATCGCTGTAGTCGTAGCTGAACCTGATATCTGTGTTCCTGATCGCGCGCAACAGATCGGCGTAGGCGCCGAAGCTGTTCATGTGATCGTCGTTGTCGAGCGTCCAGTCGCGACTCGGGTCCGTGAAGCTGGGATCCGGCGGCGGGTTCGCATTGCGGGAGAGCTGTAGCGAGCTGTACCGATCGCGTCCGTAATTGGCGCCGACAGCGAAGACGTCCATTGGATGGAAATTGACCCCGACGTTCCAGGCCACGACATCAGATTCGTGCAGGCCGAACAGCTCGCCCGGGCGACTGACCGGCACTGAATCATCGGGCAGATACCGATCCTTGCCGCCGGCGAATTGCAGATAGACGTCGACGGTGTCGCGCGGGAATACCGTGAACAGCAGGGATCCCCGCGTGCGATCGCGATCCGCCTCGTCGTAATAACGCAGCGTCGGCTGTGTGCCGCCCGGCCCAAGCTCGTAATCGACGCCGGTCTCGACGAAGCCTTCGCCACGGCGGCGCCCGACATCGACGCCGGCGCGGACCGTCAGATATCGACTGGAGAAGGTGTCGTACGACAGCCGGAAGATGTGCTCGCCAACGTCGCTGAAGCCGCGACCGTGTCGCTCGACCGCTTCGTGTCCATATCCCACGCGCACGGTTCCCCACCCGCCGGGCGTGAAGGACACACCCGTATCGAGCAGGTGGCGCGACGTATCGAATTGTTCCGAGATGCCCTCTTCGACCTCCTCGGGCACGGCATCGAAGCGCACGTACTCGGTGGCATCGAACGGCGGAGTCTGGACGTCCCGCTCGTTGTAGCGGTAACGGACCGTGAAGTTGACGACGCGAGTCGGCCGAGAGCTCAGACTCACGAGTGCGTTCACGCCCTTCGCCTCGGCCTCCGCGGTGGGCCGGGGCAATTGGGCGAGATGCGGAAACGCGGCGATGACGGTCGGTGTGTTGATGACCGAATTGATGGTCCACGGAATCAGCGTTTCATCCTGATTCTGGGACGTGAACTGCACCGTGCCGTTGAGCGTCGTCCGGCGAGCCAACTTGTACATGCCCGTACCGCTCACGACGTTCATGGTGTTACTCGGCGCCAGTGCCTGGCGTCCCTGCGCCGGGCCGTTGCCGTTGCTGTACCCGTTGGGGTCGTAAGGTCCGTTCGGCGGCAACAGGCCGTTGTCGAAGTCACTAATACGAATCGGGTTGTCCCAGGTCAGGCTCTGAAATTTGTTATTGAACCAGGAACCGTCCCAGCCCAGCCTGAACATTCCCCGCGGGTTCGACCACGACGCGCCCACTGAGAGATCGTTGGTGCGCTGATCGATCGGCTGCGGCAGCTCCACTGCGGTATTGAACGCAAAGGACGCGCCCCAGGGCTGCTGGCCGTCGCGCGCAGAAGACTTGAAGTTCGCATCGACGTCTATCGCCCGCGTCGCCGCAAAGTTCAGACCGACGTTTGCCGTATCGCGGACGTGACGCAGTTCAAACGGGGACGCGAGGGTGTTGTAGATCGAACGGTTCGTCAGTGCCTGTGCCACTTGTGTGGCGTTGCCGCATGCGGCCGGCGGCGCGCCGGGCGCGCACGGTATCCCAACCGCAGTGCCATCGATGGTCGCATTGGTCGGTCCCTGCACGGCCTGCTGCGCGTTGTTGTCGAGTGTGAGCGTGCTGCCATTGGTCGCAAACGGCGTCACGACGATATAGCTGTAGTTGAGCGGCACTGACACCCAGTCGAACAGGACATTCACTCGCTTGGTCAACAGCGTCGCGTCGTATCGCTGATCGCGATAGCCGGGGTGCAGCGCATGCGCGTTGAACACCGACGAGGACGTGTTGCGATTGACACTGAGGTTCGAATACACGCCGTCACGCGTATCGCGGTACCGCTCGTAACGCGCTTCGTCTCCGTCGGTGGTCGTAAAGAGGCCGCCGAAATCGACGGTGCCCTGAAACGGCGATCTCGCCGTCGGCTGTGCCGGTTGGCTCGGCGGTGCCTGCGCGTATCCCATCCGCGCCGTCAGCAGCAGCGCGGCAATCGTCAAGAGTCTGGTGCGCATTGCTCTCCTCCTGTTAGCGCAGCAGCGCCTTGCCGGACGGTGCGTTCGAGCCGTGGATCATCTGGTGGCAGATGACGCACGAACGCGCGTAGATCTTGTTGGCGTTTGACGAGTTGTTCAGGACAAAGCCGTCGTACACCGTCGGAGGATGCCGCGAGGTCACATGACATCGCTGGCACAAGAACGGGAGTTTGCTGACGAGCATCCGATCGTTGTTCGACCCGTGCGAGTCGTGACAGGTGGTGCAGCTCTCGGTCACCGGAGCATGCTCCCAGAGATACGGCCCCCGCTTGTCCGCGTGACAGCTCGTGCAGCTTTCGTCGATGGTGGTGCCCGCCCGCAGCAGCTTGACGTTCGTGCTGCCGTGCACGTTGTGACAGGACGAGCAGGTCAGCGCCCCCTCGCGCACGGGCATGTGGTTGAACCGGTGCTGCTTGTTCGTGACATTCCGGTGGCATGTCGCGCACAGGGTCATCTGATTGGTGGCCACGAGCTGGGGCTCGCCTTTCGGCGAGTGGACACTGTGGCAGGTCGTGCAGCCGATGTTCCGTTGATCGTGCTGGCTGCCGTCCCACAAGGCATGCGACGCGCGGGTGTGGCACGTCGTGCAGATATCGCTCGCCTGCGACGGCGTCATCTTCCGCGGGTTGCGAATCAGCGCGGGGTCGCCGCTCTCGGCATGCTTCTGACCGGGCCCGTGGCAGCTCTCACATCCCTGCCCCGCCGCAGGCGTCCGCGCGTTGAATGCGTGCGAATGCTTCGTGCCTTGGTACGACTTGTCGTCGTGGCAGGCCACGCACGTGTCCTGCCCGACGTATTCGCCTTGCGGTGTTTGCGCTGCTGACTTCTGCGCTGGCGACGGTTTCGTTTGAGGTGCGGTCTCGACATCCGCAGTCGCAATCGCGCACGCCAGCGCGAATGCGAAAGCAGCACCGAGAACATAGAAACTACTTGATTTCATGACAGAGCTCGCAGTCCTGGGCAATGACACGACCATCCCTGGATTTGTGAGAGTCGTCGTGGCACCGGAAACAGCCCATGGTGTCCACGTGACCGAGATGATTCGCGTAGGTTCCAAACGTCACGCGCATCGCCGGAAAGACGTTGCGGGACCAGACGTCCTGGGTTGACGCAATCGCCTGCCTCACCAGCGTCGCGTCCGTTCCCGGCCGCACGCGATAGAAGTCGGTCAACCGCATGGCAATCGCGGCAAGCGCCGCGTCACGGTCGGCATACGTACCTCCGACGGCAGCAACCGCCTCGCGTCGCACGAACGGCAACGCGCGCGGAATGTGGCCATCGGCGATCGCGGCATCGACAGCGTGTTCAGCTGTGAACGACATCGTATGTGCCGGGCGGTTGTGACAGTCGGTGCAGTCCATCCGGCGTCGAACGCCCGTGGAAATCTGCGCTTCGGTGACACCGTCCGCGACGAACTCGCGCGGTCCGTCAGCACGTCGCACGCGCACGAAGGGGATGCTCTCGCGGCTCTGGCTCGTCGCCACGTACTCGATGTCGAGCGCGATGTGGCGGTGAACGCCGGCGCCCGGCCGATCGACTGCGCTGCCCACGTGCATCGTCAGCGCGGTTGCGGTTTCGCTGTTGGCTTCGTCATTGGCGTACTCGCGGATGATCTTTTGGCGATTACCAGTGGGACCGTCGCGATGACAGCCGCCGCAGGTGTCCTCCGTGCGTCCGAGCGCGCGCACCGGCGTCGGAACCGGCTTGGGCACTTGATTTGTAACCAGGTGATAAAGCTGACGCGTGCCGGCCAGCTTCGCTTCGATGAAGGACCCCGCGCCTTCGCCGACATGACAACTGACGCACGACACCTTCGCGTGCGGCCACGCCTGGTGCGCGACAAACTCCGGCTCCATCGTCGTG
>JBKPRH010000338.1:0-16517 GCA_046765795.1 Acidobacteriota bacterium
ACACACGCTTTCCAAGCGTGCTCCTTAAACCACTCGGACATCTCTCCTTAGTGGAATCAACAGCGTGCGAACCCACGCACGCGGGCTCGAGGTCCATTGTCATACATCTCTCGATCCTCGCCAAACTCTTCACCGGTTTCGCGCTTTGAACCGCTCACGTGATCGGCCGGCCGCGACATCCCGTGGAAGCGGGCTCGACGGCTGCTCCGATCAGCACGCCGTCTTCGACTTGCAGCGCCACTCGATGGCGTAGCGTTTGCCTTTCTTGCACGCAGCGGCGTCTGCATGACGTCGCGTTTCAGCACGAGGGCAACTACAGGCAGGAGCTCGATCATGGTGAGAAACAGATGGATGCAGACGGCGATCGTCACAGCCGCCTTGGATCTACTCGTCGCCACCGGCATCGCGGCGCAGGATAAAGTCGTGCACCCGCGCGCCGGCGTCGCCGGACAGTGGCGGGTGATCGGGCAGGTCAACGCCAACCTGACGGCCGATCACGACGAGATCATCGTTCGCGGGAACGATAACTTCCGGCGCATCAAGTTCAAGGTCACCGACGCGCCGCTCAACCTCCACCGCATCGTCGTCACGTACGACAACGGCGCGCCCGACAACATCGATGTGCGGTTCAAAATTCCTGAAAACGGCGAGAGCCGCGTCATCGACCTGCGCGGCGCTGGCCAACGGAGCATCCGCAAGATCGAGTTCTGGTACGACACCGCCGGCGCCGGGCGCGGCCGCGCCGACGTGACGGTGTTCGGCATGAAGTAGTTCGCCCGGAGGCGCGGCGCAGTGACGCTGAACACGAGGAGTGAATTGGCGACTGCAACTTCTCACGCCGAGACGACGTACATACCCACTGTCGTCGGCCCCAGATTCAGCCGCGTCCCCTTCTCGCTCTATATCCGGGCCTATTGGCCACAATCTGCTGTGACTGACGGATCCTGGACACCGCCACCCGTGACGCCGGTGCAATGAGGGAACCATGGATGCCAGACAACTCATCGTGCTCGCCCTTCAGGTGAGCATCGTCGGCACGGTCTTCAGCTTTGGTCTAACCGCCACACGCGCCGACTTCCGCTACCTGTTCGATCGACCCGGGCTTCTGTTCCGATCGCTTCTCGCGGTGCTCGTCATCACGCCGCTCATGGCGATCGTGCTCGTGCAGGTGTTCGAGTTCCAACGTGCCGCACAAATCGCACTGGTCGCCCTGGCCATCTCTCCCCTGCCGCCACTGCTGCCGCGGAAGGAGTCCAGGGTCGTGGGCAACGCCTCGTACGGTCTCGCGCTGATGGCCTTGCTCGCGTTGTTGTCCATCGTGACGGTGCCGATCTCGATCAAGGTCCTCGAGCAGGTCGTCGTCGGACGGCCGCTCAACGTGCCTTTAGCGGCGATCGCACGGATGGTGTCGGTGGCGGTGCTTCTCCCCCTGCTGGTAGGCGTGACCGTGCGCGCGAAGCTACCCGCCGTTGCCGAGCGCATCCAGCCAGTCATTACCCGGGTGGCCAATATCCTGTTGATACTTGCCGCTATGGCGCTGTTTGCCGGAATGTGGCGCGCCATCCTCGGCGCGATCGGCGGCGGCGCCGTCGGCGCCATGGTCGTTTTTGTGGTATTGGCACTGGCGATCGGCGATCTGCTCGGACAACCGGAGCGCGAGCACTCGATCGTGCTCGCATTGTCGGCCGCGTCTCACCACCCCGCCATCGCGCTGGCCATCGCCTCGGCGAACCTTCCCAACGAACAGATCGCCGGCACGATCCTGCTGTACCTGCTCGTCAACCTGGTGTTGGGCGGGCTCTATATCGCGTGGCAGCACCGCAGCGCGCGCTCGTCGATCGTCTCCACGTGAGGCGCCTCTTTTACTTGCGCAGCGATCGGAATCCCACGCGGATGTCTTCGGTCAGCAACTGCGGCTGCTCCCACGCGGCGAAATGACCGCCCTTCGGCAGCGCGTTGTAGTGGACCAACTTCGGATAGGCGCGCTCGGCCCAGCTTCGTGGCATCGGGTACAAGTCGTCCGGGAAGGAACTGACGGCCACCGGAATCTTCACGCCCTTCGGGGTGAAGAACCCGAGCTTGTGCTCCCAGTAGAGGCGGGCCGCGGACACTCCCGTGTTGGTGAGCCAGAACAGCGTGACGTTGTCGAGCACGTCATCGCGTGTGAGACCTTCGGCGACCCCGTTGAACGAGCGCGCAATGAGCTCGAGACTGCGTGCGTCGTGATCGATCATGAACGTCGCGAGCCCGACGGGGGAATCGGCGAGCCCGACGAGTGTTTGTGGTCGCGTGCCCATGTGGAAGGCGTAGTACACCTGCGTGTAGAAGAACGCCAATCGCTCGTACGCGCGCCGCTCTTCGTCTGACAAACCTGACGGCACCGGCTTGTTGGCGCTGGCGGCCGCGTCGATCTCGACAGGGACCGCATTCGGCATGTTCGTGTGAATGCCGATCAGTGCGGGGTCTCCTTGCGCACCCATCAACTCGGTGACGATCGCGCCCCAGTCGCCGCCCTGCGCGACGAATTTCGTGTATCCCAGACGCTTCATCAGGACGATCCACGCACGCGCGATGTGCTGCGCATCCCACCCGGTGGCCGTGGGCTTGCCGGAGAATCCATAGCCGGGCATCGACGGAATCACGACGTCGAACGCATCCGATGCGCTCTTGCCGTGCCCGGTGGGGTTGACGAGCGGGTCGATGATCTTCAACTGCTCGATGACTGAGCCCGGCCATCCATGCGTCACGATGAGCGGCAAGGCATTGGGGTGCTTCGACCGCACGTGGATGAAATGAATATCGAGACCGTCGATCTCGGTGATGAAGTTCGGCACGGCGTTGAGGCGAGCTTCAACGTTGCGCCAGTCGTATTCGGTCGCCCAGTAATGCGCCAGCTTCTGCACGGTTGCGAGCGGCACACCCTGCGAGAAGTCGTTGACCGTTTCCTTCTCGGGAAACCTCGTCGCCCTGATGCGTTGGCGCAGTTCAGCCAGTTCGGTTTCCGGGACGTTGACACTGAACGGACGGATTGCTGTTGCCTCGGCCACATCGACGAGCTTTGCCATAACTGCCTCCTTGTGAGCGCACGCGGTCGGCCACGTGAGGTCAAGAGGTGTGCCTCGGGCAAGATCGAGGAATGGCGTTTGCGACTATCGATGACGTAGCCAGCTCGCCGCGCTATCTCGCGAGCATCGATATAGCGCGGTGGGAGCTGATCCGACTGAAGAGGCTGCGCGGGGCCGCGCCTACGGCTGGTTCGTCGACCAGCTGATGGTGCGGATGCGCCAGTCGTCTGAGTCGCGCGTGAGCACCATGAGTTGCGTGTTGATGTACTTCTCGGGATTGCCTTCGTCGTACTCCGCGCGGGAGATGACCCAGGCGGTATCGGCCCCGTGGAACGTGATGCGGAGTGGGCCTCTCACGGCCTTGACTTGATGTTCGAACTCGATGTCCGCCGGGAGATGGTTCGCTTCGTATTCGGCGCGTGTTTCGATCTTGCCCGACTCCACGAACACCGCGTCAGGCGCGATAAGGTGCATCGCTGCCGCTTTATCGCCGGCGGTGATTGCGCCATAGAAGGCGGTCACGACTTTCGCGATGTCCTCCTCGCGTGGTGCTGGCGGCGATGGCGCCTTCGTGCACGCAGGGAGACATATCAGGAAGGCGGCTAGTCCGTAGTGGCACACTCCAGCGACCGATTTTGTGGCGAACATGGAGCGTCAATCGTACGCACGGAGCCGCGACGATCGAACTGAAGACTTGATTAATTCTTGGTCAGAAACACGACTCGCCGGCGCGCGAACTTTTACCGCTTCCCGTACTCCGTGAACACGTAATCTCTCGCCTTCGCCGTGGTGTGGCACGCGAACCCGCACTTGGCGTCGTTGCCTTGCGGCGGTGTGCCCGCGGTGGTGCCCGGCTTGAACGTGTCGGCTTTCGCGTCGTAGTCGAACACGGCATAGCCCCATCCGCCGCTGTCCGCGAACCGCTTGCTGTCCTTCACCATGAAGTCCACGTTCAGCAGATTGCCCGGCACCGACGTTTCTTCGAAGAACTCGTTCGGTTTCGGAATCCAGTGAATCTTCGCCATCTTGGCGCCGTCGGGGACAGGCTTGCCGTTGGCGGGAATGCCGGCCCGGTAGGCGTCCATCATCACGGGATTGCCAAGGATCACCGCGGCCACCTTCTCGTTCCGACTAAACGAGATCACTGGCCAGGTTTCGTATCCCCTGAATTCGGAGAACGCAAGTCCGCCCGGCACTTTCACGCTGTACTTGTCCTGCGCAGAAGTAATCAGGCTCCCGAAGAAGGCGAGCCACACCACAGCGATCCCCATGAGCAACATGTTCTTGCGATTCATTGCAGCACCTCGTGTATCGACGTTGGGCGCCCTAGCCGAAGGTGAACGCGAACGCCTCGACGCCTGACTCCATGAATTCGATCTCGAACGTGCGATCCACGATGGGCATCGGCTGTCGTATCAGCTGATATAAGCGCGGCTCGATCAGCGTGCCGTTGCCCTGCTCGTCCACGTCGAGGCCGCGACCTGCGCCTGGCGGTTGCCCGTCAATCGAAACGCGGAAGCGCACACGACTCGCTTCTCCTGGCGGACTCATCACCACATGCAGATCGCGCGCGTGGAAGCGATACGCGATGCGGCCGTTGCCACCGCTCAGGCTCACCGTCTGCTTCCCTATCGTCCAGTCGCCGGCGAGCGCCCATTCATTGAGCGCAAGACGACGGGGCACGGTATAGACGCGACGTTTGTCGGGGTTAGCAGTTGAAGCAAAATTCTGCGTGCGCTCGTACCCAAGGTAATTCTCCGGCGAGCGCAGGTTGCCCCAATCCGCGGGCGCCTCGATGCCACCGCTCTCGACCGGGACGGCTCCGTTGCTGCCGGAAGCGCCCGCGCCAGCGAGCAATCGTTGGATGATCTTCTCGGATCGGTCGTACTCACCTTCGCCAAATTGATGATCGCGAATCTCTCCACGCGCATCGACGAAGTACAGCGCAGGCCAGTATTGATTCCTGAAGGCGCGCCAGATCGAATAATCATTGTCGATGACGATCGGCCATTCGATGCGCATCGCTTGCATCGCCCGGCGCACGTTCTCGAGATTGTGCTCGAACGGAAATTCCGGCGTGTGCACGCCGATGACGACGAGCCCTGCCCGGTACTTCTGTGCCCACCCGCGGATATATGGGAGCGTGCGCAACCAGTTGATGCACGTGTACGTGCAAAAATCCACGAGCACAATCTTGCCGGCGAGGCTGGCGGACGTCAGACGTGGCGAGTTGAGCCACTCGGTCGCGCGGCCAATCGCCCCTAACTCACGGGGCTCACGCTGCAGGGCATCGGCAGCACCGAACGCGGGCGCGCGCGACATCGCCAACCGTCCCGCCGCAACTACCGTGGCCGCCCTGCGCAAAAAGCGTCGGCGATCATCCACACATTCCTCGTTCACATCGTCAGCACAGCACGAAATCGCGCCTTGCCGCTCATCATGCTGGCGTACGCCTCGGCGGCGCGTGCGAGCGGATACGTCTCGATCATCGGGCGCACACCGGACAGTTCCGCGAAGCGCAGCGTGTCTTCTTCGTCAGCTGGCGTTCCCGTGTTCGATCCCTCGATCGCTCGGACGGCGATAATCAGCTGGACCGGTTTGACCTCGATTGCATCGAACGTTGCGCCGACCACGAGCATACGGCCGTTCGGCGCGAGACCGTCGATGATCTCCGACATCGCCGTGGAGCTTGGAGCCGTCGCAAGAATGACCTTTGCTCCTCCGAGATCCTGAAGCGCCTGCGCGGGCTTATTGGCCGTGCTGTCGATGTACACGTTTGCGCCGAGCTTTGTCGCCAGTGCCGCGGCGTCCTGCCCTCGACCGATGGCGGCTACCCGGTAACCGAACTTCGCCGCGAACTGAATGCCGAGATGACCGACACCGCCGACGCCCTGCACGGCGACGAGATCTCCGGGGAACGCGCCGCTGCGGCGAAGTGCGTTGTACGTGGTGACGCCTGCGCACAACAGCGGAGCGGCCTCGACATCCTGGAGACTATCCGGGATCGGAACGAGCGCCTCCACTGGCGCGATCATGTACTGCTGATAACCACCGTCGTAACTGATGCCGGGGACCTGACGGTTCTCACAGTTGCGAAAGTCGCCGCGGCGGCACTGACGA
The DNA here is from genome assembly GCA_046765795.1 of Acidobacteriota bacterium. GTDB lineage: Bacteria > Acidobacteriota > Vicinamibacteria > Vicinamibacterales > UBA2999 > Gp6-AA40. The sequence continues at coordinate 6,186 of JBKPRH010000338.1, forward strand.
CAAGTGCCATCGTGACCGCCGTGCCACCCGACGCCGACACGCTGCCCCGTCTTCCACCCCGCGACGCCGGCACCGACCTGGTCCACGATTGCCGCGACCTCGTGTCCAGGAATCCGTGGGTACTGAATCCCAGGCCATGTGCCTTCGACGGTGAACGCATCACTGTGGCACACACCGCACGCCTGGACCTTGAGGCGTACCTGCCCGGCACCGGGTTGCGGTACCTCGTGCTCGACGATCCGGAGCTCCGTACCGGGTTTCTCTACCTGGGCCACCGTCATCGACGCGACTGCGACCTGCGTTCTTGCCATAGTGCCCTCCGCTTCCTGCGCGCCCTCGCGCGCATCACACACCAGACGCGTGCCAACGGATCCATCCGACGCGGTCGCGCGTGGGCGGTCCTTCGCTTGCATCGAGGCGAACGTGCTGATCGGCGCGCCGGCGAATCTCAGTGCCGCTCTGGCGAGTACGCGACGGCGTCCAGGATCTTGGCTCAGCCATCTTCGAAAGAAACCGCAACATCCTTCGTACCAACGGCATCTAATGGTCGATCACGGAGGGTGCAACAGTGTCGCAGCAGTTTGACGTCGTATGCCTCGGCGGTGGTGTGGCCGGCGAAGCGATCGCGGAAGGCCTTCGGGATAGTGGGCTGACGCTTGCGGTCGTCGAGCGCGAGCTCGTCGGCGGTGAGTGTCCGTACTGGGGCTGCGTCCCTTCGAAAACGCTGCTTCGTTCCGCGGAAACGTTGAGCGAAGCGGACCGCGCTCGGCACCTTGCCGCCTCGCGCGTCGAGTGCACGATCGACTTCCCGAAAGTCTCGACGCGCGTACTGTGGATGGCGCGCAACCTCGACGACAGCCGGCCGGCCGCCGCGATGAGAGCGACCGGAGCCACGCTCTTTCGCGGTGAAGGAAAGCTGTTGGACCCGCGCACGGTTGACGTCGGAGGCGAGCAGCTCGTGGCCCGTCGTGCCCTCGTCATCGCCAACGGCGGCCGCGCGGCGATCCCATCAATCCCAGGCCTCGACGCGGTCGAGTTCTGGACCAACCGACAGGCGGCGATTCCTCGGGAATTGCCTGCGTCGCTCGCAATCCTCGGTGGAGGCGCGATCGGTACCGAACTGGGACAAGCGTTTGCACGCCTCGGCTCGAAGGTCACCGTGATCGAAGCCGGACCACGCTATCTTGGCCTCGAAGAGCCGGAGGCCGGAGCCGCACTTCGCCCACACCTCGAGGCGGATGGCGTCACCTTCACGATCGGAGACCCGTGTGTCCGCGTCGAACCGCAGAAGGGCGCGGTATCAGGTCCGCGTGCGGCGGTCACTCTTCACTTGAAGTCCGGAGCTGTCGTCCCGGCCGACCGCTTGCTCGTCGCCACGGGCCGGCGCGCGAATTCCGAAGGGTGGCAGGGAGCCGGAATCGCACAAACCGAACGCGGCTGGTTGAAGGTGGACCCTTCAACGCTCGAAGCGCAACCGGGCGTTTTCGGAGCCGGTGACGTGACGGGACTCGGCGGCTTCACTCATCTCGCGTATTACCACGGGCAAGTGGTCGCGCAGCGACTCCAGGGCGTCGACGTGAGGGCGGATCACACAGCGGTCCCGCGGGTGACATACACGGATCCAGAAGTTGCGTCGGTCGGAGTGTCAGAAGCCGGCGCACGTGCCCGAGGTATCGACGTCATCGTCGCCACCGCCGATCCAGCCGAGACTGCGCGCGGCTACATCCACGACTTTCACGGCGGCGCATTGAAACTGATCGCCGATCGCAGTCGCGGTGTGCTGATCGGTGCGACGTTGGTCACACCACGTGCGGGCGAGATCCTTGGCGAGCTGGTGCTCGCGATCAAGCTGGCGACTCCGTTGCAGACGCTCGCCGACGTCATCCATCCATACCCGGCGTTCAACCGAGTACTCGGCGCAAGCCTGGGCGAGCTCGCCGGACAACTGATGCCGCAACGCGCGGCGCGAACTTGATACACGCACAACCGGAGGTCACGATGGGTACACAAGTAGCCACTGAACGCGAAACCCAGAAACCGAACGCAGCGACCGTCGACACGAAGCTCGAGGTCGTCGTGATCCCGGTGGCTGATGTCGACCGCGCCAAGCGCTTCTACGAAGGCCTGGGGTGGCGGCTGGATGCTGACTTCAGTAACGGCAACGACTGGCGTCTGGTGCAGATGACACCGCCTGGATCGGCGTGCTCCGTCATGTTCGGCAAAGGTTTTACGACCGCCGCTCCCGGATCGGTTCAGGGAACGTTCCTCGTCGTCGATAACCTCGAAACCGAGCTTGCCGATCTCGGCAAACGCGGGGTCAAGGTGAGTGAGGTGTTTCATTTCGCCGGTGATCAACTCGTCGTGGGCACCAAGGGACGCGAGACCGGCCGTGACCCGCAAGGCCGCTCCTATCTCTCGTTCGCCTCATTCAGCGATCCTGACGGCAATAGCTGGTTGCTCCAGGAAGTCACGTCACGACTTCCGGGACGAGGAGTCAGCAGTTTTGATGTCGCAACGCTGAGAGATCTGCTGCGCGAAACCGAGGAGCACCACGGCCAGTACGAACCAACGGCTCCGAAGCATCACTGGTCGGAGTGGTACGCCCGTTACATGGTCGCGCGCGCACAGGGGAAGACCAGCGAGGAGGCATACAAGTCGGCTAAATTGTGATCGACGTTGCCGACGCCACCGCCTACGGCGCGGTTACCGCGCCTCTCCTGGACCGTCGTCGTCCCGATACTGAGCGCTGTGGTCCTGGCGCTCGCATGGGGACGGACACTTCCGCCAGCCATCGTCAGCGTCGTGACGCTGCTGCTGGCTGGCGCGGTGCTCGCCACCCTCCTGCAGGCGGGTGTGCATCTCGCGCTGCTCGCCGCGTACCTCTTCCTCGCGATCTATCCGTAGAAGGACATCGATCGCCCACGTCTGACGTGAGCGAGTGGACGCGGCTACCGCGCCAGCAAGGTTTCGAGCTGCGGGATGTGCTGTGGCTTGACCAGATACGCCGCGAACCCCGCGGTGAGGTACTCGCGTCGCAACTGCTCGCTTTCATGAGCGGTGAGTGCGATCAAGTGCAGCCGCTGATCGGTCACCGCTCGCAGTTTCCGTGCGAGCTCGACGCCGGTCATATCACCGAGTGAGACGTCGATGACGGCCGCGTCTGGACGGAAGGCCTGCGCGACCGCCAGCGCTCGCTCGCCGCTGGATGCCACTGCCACGTGATGACCCCAGGCGTTCAACAGCCGGGTCAGCGACTTTCGCAACCCGCCATGATCATCGACGATCAAAACTCTGCGAGTCGGCGTCGTGATCGTGGTCGGACGCGCCGCCGTCGGAATCGGTATCGTGAAGCGGAACGTCGAGCCACGATCGCGGTTCGAGACCGCCCACAACGCGCCGCCGTGACTCTGCACAATCGAGCGGCTGATCGCGAGACCCATTCCGCTGCCGCCGGATTTCGTCGTGAAGAACGGCTCGAACACACGCGTCCTGTCGCCGTGATCGAGTCCCGTTCCGCTGTCCCGCACACTCGTCACGACGTGCCTCGTGCCGTGTCGAGTCGAGATGCGCATGTGGCGCATCTGGCCGGCGACGGCCTGCATCGCATCCGCGCCGTTCATGATCAGGTTGAACAACACCTGCTGCACTTGTACGGGGTCGGCATACACGTCCGGAAGACCAGCCTCGAATGCTAGCGTCACGCGGACATCGAGCTCGCGTAACCGCGGCGTGGCAATCTTCACCACCTCGCGGACGGCTTCGTTCAAGTTGGAGGACGTCGGTTGCGCCGGTTGATGACGGAACAGCCGCTGCGTTCGCTCGAGAATCTGGCTGGCACGACGACTATCGCGAAGAATGTCTTCCAGCACTTCACGCAGTGGCTCTGGAAGGTCCGCGTCCATCCCTCGCAGGCACGCGCTCACGTTCGTCGAAATCGCGGTCAGCGGCTGACTGAGCTCATGCGCGATCGACGCGGTGACTTCGCCGATGACGGCGGTGCGGCCCAGGCGAACCAATCGGTCGTTGGCTTGCCTGAGTGCAGTCGTGGACTCTTTCTGTTCCGTCACGTCGGCGTAGGTACCAACGATTCGCGTTGGCTTCCGGTCCACCATGTCCGTGACGCCGGCCTTGGACACGATCCAGCGCACCGATCCATCGCGGTGAGTCATCCGGAATTCAGCCTCGAAGGTGCGCGCGGTCCCATCCATCAGTGCGGTGAGCCGTGCCATCACCTCGTCACGGTCGGCATCGGCGATGACGGATTGCCAATCCGACATCGTGTCGCGAATTTCCTCCTGGCTATAACCAAGCGCGGTTCGCAACGTACCTTCGACGTGCATCATGCCAGTCGCGACATCAAGGTCCCACACGCCGATCAACCCGACGCCGGTTGCCAACGCGTACCGGTGCTGCGTCTCTCGCAGCGCCTGTTCCGAGCGCCATCGTTTCGTGATATCGCGAACGATGGTCAGCACACGTTCCTCGTCTACAGCAACGGAACGCGCTTCGTATCGTCGAATCGCGCCATTGACCGGCTCGGTGTATTCCGTCACACGCAAGGTGTCACCAGCCTGGCTGAATGGAAGCGCACGTTCGCGCGTCGTCAGCGCCGGCGGGATGTGGGCACGTATGACCGTGGTCGTGGAGTCGTCGGCGACAGCGTCTGGGTAGGATCGCAAGATGACGCCGTCTGCGGTATGCAGCAGCACCATGTCGGGCAGCGCGCGCAGCATCGCCCGAGTCTGCTGTTCCATATCCACGAGCGTTCTGTGCTCGGCACGGTTCTGTTCGAACAGTCCGGCGAGCAACATCAGCGGCACCGCGTTGGCGGTGAGTAGCAACTGCACGCCAACAATGGCATCTGCCGGAACTCCCTCGACGAACGGCGTCATGCGTGCCGTGGCGTTCGAGATGAGCAGCACGGTCGCGGTCAGCGCCAGTGACAATCCCGCGCCGCCAAATCTCACGGTCGCCCACAGCAAGACCGGTGTCATCGCATACAGCGTGATCGAGAGGGTGAGGAGATCCGCGCGTCCCGTGTAGGCGGCAGCTCGTTCTACCGCAAAGAGTCCCGCCAACAAGCCGACAAACTCCGCCACACGCCGTGGCTGCACAACCGGCTTCACGACGAGAGCTCGACACAGAATGAACAACGACGGGACGAGCGTCAGCGTGGCCATCGTGTTGGACACCGACCTGGCTCGCCACGCGTCGAAGAAGTCGGGAGCCCATCCCAGACTGACGTAGACGAAGGACGGAACCACGGACGCCACTGCAGGCGCCAGTACGCATGCCCCAACAACGAAGACCAGCACCCGTCGCAAGTCAGCAAAGATCACCGCCCTGCCAAAGCGGCGGATGATCCACGCGGCGAGCAGCGCCTGCGACGCATTACCGAAGTACGTAATGGACAACGGCGTGACGGCCATGCCGTTCAGACTGTGCGCGAGGGCGTGAGCCACGAACGTGCTCGCGAGCAGGAGTGGCCACCTGGCAGGTGCGGCGATCACCAGTGCGGTGGTAAGGATCGCGTTCGGCGGCCAGAAGAACGAAATGCCGCTCGATGGGAAGCGCAGCGCGAATCCCATCAGACATCCGAAGTAATACGCGACCGCGGCACCAAGGGGGCCAGCCAATTCGCCGGCCGCTCGCTTGACCATGTCAACGAGCTGCGTCGCGCTATCGCCTGTTCGAACGTGCCGCAGTATTTGCCGGTCCTCGATACTCATCTTCGGCCTCGGATAGCGCCGACGGGGAACACAATCTACAGCAGACTCGAAACGATCGGTCAGTCAAAGTTCAGTACTTTTTCGTATCGCGACGTGAATCCGTGCGGGTAGCTCGAGCGTGTGCGCGTAACCCGTGCGTGCGGTCGCCGGGTACGCGTCCTGCTGAACACCTCGTTGCGCACGTGCCCGCCGCGGATATTCGTCCATTCCAGGCTGAGTGGTCACGTGCGTCTTGGGTCGGGCCACGACATGTCGTGGGCCGACCAGGAACGAGTGAGGAGGAATGATCATGCACACTCCTGTTGCCCGCGGTGTCGATACGACGCACGAGAGCCACTATGCGTTCGACCACGGTTTCCCCACCGCCGACACGATGAGTCAGTCATACGATGACGCCGATCTCAATCGCGCGATCCAGGCGTACAAGTTCTTCTATCCAACCGTGTCAGGCGCGGCAATCGTGCGCGGCAACGAAGAGATCGGGATCATCCCTAATAAGGTCTTCGGCATCCTCGACTGCGCACCTGAGCAACTCGTCTTCACCGCCAACTCGGACACACCGTACGGACCGTTGATGCTCGACCTCGGCATAGGACCGATGGTCGTCGAACTGGCTCCCGGTCCGCTCATCGTGTGTTCGATGGACGTGAATCAGCGATGGGTTGCCGATATGGGATTACCGGGACCGGACGCCGGCAAGGGCGGCAAACACCTGTTGCTCCCGCCTGACTACACAGGTGCGGTGCCCTCGTCCGGGTACTACATCCATCGCGCCAGCAGCAACCGCCAGATCGTTGGCGCTCGCTCGCTCCCAGTGAATGGCGATGTCCAGGCTGCGAAGGAGCGGCTCAAGACCATCAAGGTCTATCCGTACCAGAAGACGACCGGCTGGCGGGAACCCCAGTGGATCGACGTCACCGGCAGGACGCAGGACACCACGCCGCTGGCGTGGGAGGAGAACATCCAGTTCTGGGAAGTACTGGCCAAGACCGTTGACGCCGAACCCCTCTACTCCGGCTATCACGACTACTACGGCGAGTTGGCCGCCCTCGGCATCGAGAAAGGCAAACGGTTCGCGCCGGACGCGCGGCTGAAGCGCATCCTCGAGGAAGCCGCGCGTGTCGGCAATGCACAAATGCGCGTGCAGGCGTTTGGCGATCGTCGACCCGACCGCAACGTCTGGAAAGATCGACGCTGGCAGTGGGCGAGCCTCCGATACGAGGACGGCGACTTCAACACGCAGTCGCGGCTCGACATCGAAGCGCGTGAGAAGTGGTTCTATCAGGCCATCGGCGCGTCGCCGGCGATGTTCAGACGCGACGCGAATGCCGGCTCGCTGTACTGGCTCGGCCTTCGTGATCGCGAGGGTCTCTATCTCGAGGGCGCCCAGCACTACAAGCTCTCGGTCCCGCTACCCGTTCCAGGCAAGTTGTTCTGGTCAGTGACCGTCTACGACGCGGACACGCGCTCGCAGATTCAGACGCCGCAGAAGAAGGCGGCACTCCGATCGTTGTTCGAGCTGAAGGATCTAAAGGGTTCGTCTGTCGACTTGTTCTTCGGACCAACGCCGCCTGCCGATGACGGAGCGACGCGATGGATCCAGACATTGCCTGACGGAGGCTGGTTCGCCTACTTCCGCATCTACGGACCAGAGGCCCCCGCATTCGACGGCAGCTGGAAACCCGGTGATTTCGCCAGGGTCAAGTAGTCATGTCTGAAACCATTCGCGTCACACAACTCAGGCGAACACCGCCAGGAAATAGGCCACCACCGACAAGGCGAGCGTGGTAACGGCCAGCGGCACCGGGTAGCCGATCCCGGGCACGGCAGACTTCGTTTGCTCCTGCGCCGATTGCATCGACGAGGTGTTCTGCCGTGCGCCGGCAATCGCGCCCATGAGCAGTGCCTCGTTCAGATGCAGGACGTGGCGGCCGATCCACCACGCGATGAGCGCGGGCACCGCGCTGACGATCAGGCATCCGACGATCAAGGACCACACCGGTCCTTGCGTGAGCACCTGATAGACGGCCGCTCCTGAATTGATGGCGAGCACCGACGTGAACACGTTCAATCCCATCTCTTCGAGCAGGCGCCGGCCGCCTTCGGAGATCGGTCCGCCGAGCGCCGGATACCGCGTCTTCAGCCAGCCGAAGATGATGCCAACCAGCAGCACCGCCGCGGAGCCGAAGGTGATCGAGACGCCGAAGATCGGGACCGGAATGGCGCCGATCGCGACGCCGGCGAGCAGCCCGATCGCGAGTGTCAGCACGTCATTGCTATGCGAGGCACGAACCACAGGACCAACCTTCGCGTCGAGTTGTGCGATGCGCGGCTCGGTACCGGTCACGCGGATGACGTCGCCCTTTTTCAATATCGTCGCCGGCCCCACCGGCATCTCTTCGCCGGCGCGAAACACAGCGTTCGGATACAAACCCGGAGCAGCCGCAGTCAATACGTCGGTCAACGAACGGCCGGCGGACTGATCGCGGTTCACAACGACGTCTACCGTACGGATAGGGATGCGCGATCGCGCGTCCGTATCCGGAAGCTCCGGTCCGAGCGCCTCTCGTACGCGGACCTGTGCCGTCAGCGGCGCGCCGACCACCACTTCATCGCCAGGCAGAAGTGCCAGCGCATCGTCGGGAGCGATCCACCGATTGGCTCGACGCACGAGTTCGATCGAGACGCGAGGAGCCTTGGCGCGAATCTCGGCCACCGTCCGTCCGCCAATTGAAGTGGCCGAGACCTGATACGCGCGCACCGCGATCGACGGATCCTCCACGTCGCCGGCCTCCACGGTTCCGGGAAGCGGCACGGCGTGTTTGCCGCGCACCGACGCCTCGAATGCCCGCGCTGCCGCGGGCGCATCGAATCGAGCCATCGCCGGCAGGACTTTCATGAGGACGACGAACTGCACCTGGCTGACTGTGTAGCAGAGCGCGAATGCCGCGGCGAGCGTTGCGGTGACGATCTCCGCCGAGCTTCCCTCCGGTGCATGGAAGGCTGCCGATTGAACGGCCGACGTCGCCGCACCAAATGTTGCCGAAGAATTGTTCGACCCGGCCAGCATTCCCGCGACCGTACCGTCGGGCCACTGGAAGTACCAGCCCAGTCCGTAGGCCAGGACTGGCGCCAGCACCGCGACGATCAGACCGATGAGGACCAGATGCCAGCCGTCACGCTCGAGGCCGGCAAAGAACTGCGGACCGATCTTCACGCCGATCGCAAAGATGAACAGATTGAAGAAGATCGTCTTGAGCACGTCTGGCAACGCCAGCGAGACGCCGGCCTGAAGAGCCGAGATGCTCGTCACCAGACCCGTGAGGATGATGCAGACCACGGACCCCAGCGCGATCCCGCCGATTTTCTGTCTGCCCAGCCACATACCAATCGCGACGACACCGAAGATAACGAGGAACGGCTGGCTACGGAGGAACTCAAACACAGCTACCTCCGCTGGGCGTGCGCCCATTTCTCGACCGCGTGTTTGGCGATGGCCGTGAGATCGCGGCCGATCGCCTCGTATGCGGGAGCGTCAAGATTGGCGAGTGAAATACGGACTGACCACGGAGGTCCGTCAAATCCGGATCCGTTGAGCAGCACCGACCCGTGCTGCCGCGCCAGTGCCAGCACGATATCGATCGGCGCGTGATGCGCGGCGACATAGCGAGCGAAGTCTTGGCCGTAGACCTCGCGTCCCCACACGGCGAGATCGAGTTCGATGTAGTACCCCGCACGGAGGCGATCCTCCGGGATGGGAGTGCATAGCCCCTGCGAGAGCGCGTCGAGACGCTCCCGAACGATCTGACGACACCGCCGCTCGTAGGCATCGTCGCGATCGAGCAATGCAAACAGTGAGAACAGCGTCATCTGCACCTGTTGCGGCAGTGACAAGCCCGCGGTGTGATTGAGGGCCACACATCGGCTATCGGCGACGAGGCGATCGATGAAGCGAAGGCGATCGGGTTCGGCCGTCAGTGATTCGTAGCGCGTACGCAACGCCGCTCGATCGGCGTCGGGCAGTTGCGCCAATCGCGTGTCGAAGATGTTGTTCTGATGAATCCCGATGACGCCCAATCGCCAGCCCGTGCAGCCGAAGTGTTTCGAAAACGAATAGACAAGGATCGTGTTCTGCGGGAGATCAGCGGCCAGCGATCGGAAACCTTCTGTGAACGTGCCGTAGACATCGTCTGTGAGCACGATCAGGTCTGGACGCTGAGTACGAACGAGCCTGACAAGCCGCTGTTGCGTCGCCGGGTGCATCGCGTACGAAGCCGGGTTCGTTGGGTTGACCAGGAAGAACGCTTTGATGGCCGGGTCAGCGAGCTTGTCGATCTCCGCGTCGGTGTATTGCCAGGCGTGACGACCGTCCTCCATCCGGCTTTGCGAGATGTCGACCGTCTTGAGGCCGAACTCTTCGAGTCGCGGCAGCTCGATGTACGGAGTGAAGATCGGTGTCCCTAATGCGATCGTGTCGCCGCGTCGTAGCAGGCGATTCTCGCGCAGGCTCGTGAACACGTAGCACATCGCCGCAGTGCCGCCTTCCACGGCGAACAGATCGAATCGGCCCGCAGGCGGCTGGTCGTGACACATCGTCTTGATC
>JBKPRH010000339.1:0-12548 GCA_046765795.1 Acidobacteriota bacterium
GCCTCGCGGCGCCGCGAGATCAGTGACCCACACGAACTGTTCTCGTCGGTGAAGACCGCCAGCCAGGCCTTCACCGGGATCACTGATACGACGATGACGCACAACGAGGGCTGGCATTTCTGCCGCCTCGGACGACAGCTCGAGCGCGCAGACAAGACCTCGCGCATTCTCGACGTCAAATACTTCCTGCTGCTGCCTAAGGTGGACGACGTCGGCACGACGGTCGTCGATGTGCAGTGGGCGGCGGTGCTGCGGTCTGCGAGCGCCTTCGAGATGTACCACAAGCGCCACGGCCGCATTTCGCCGACGCGCATCGTCGAGTTCCTGCTGCTCGACGAACAGTTTCCGCGCGCGATTCACCGTAGCGTCAAGGCCGCACGCGAGTCGACGCACGCAATCACCGGAACCCCCACGGCAATGTTCCGCAGCCCGGTCGAGCAGTTGCTCGGGTTGCTGTGCTCAGAGCTGGCCTACGCGCAAGTGGATGAGATCATCGCTGGCGGCCTGCACGAGTATCTCGATAGCCTCCAGACCAAGATGAATCAGATCGGTTCGCACATTTACGACACGTTTTTCTCTGGACGCCCAGCGGCGACGAAGCGGCAGGTGCAGCGGCGCGTCGGCGTCGTGCCGATGGCATAACAGGTCCTCATGGCCATCCACGTCGCGCTGACGCACTCCACGCGATATCGCTACGACCGTCTGGTCTCGCTGTCGCCGCACATCGTCCGGCTTCGCCCGGCGCCACACTGCCGTACGCCGATCGTCAGTTATTCATTGAAAGTCGATCCGCGTACGCAGTTCCTCAACTGGCAGCAGGATCCACACGGCAATTACCTCGCCCGAGTCGTGTTTCCGGAAAAGACACGCGAGCTGACGGTCGATGTCGATCTCGTCGTCGAGCTCTCGGTGATCAACCCGTTCGACTTTTTTCTGGAGGCGTCGGCTGAGACATTTCCATTCGTCTACGAACCGTGGCTCGCGAAAGATCTCGCGCCGTTTCTCGATCCGGCGCCTGCGGGCCCGGGTCTCTGCGAATGGCTGCAACGGATCGATCGGCGTCCGCGCCGGACGGTGGAGTGCCTGTTCGATCTGAACCGGCAGCTCTCGCAGGAGATCCGCTACCTGATCCGCCTCGAGCCGGGCGTGCAGACGCCGGAAGAGACGCTCTCGCTCAAGAGCGGCTCGTGCCGCGACACGGGATGGCTGCTCGTACAACTGCTGCGTCATCTCGGACTGGCCGCGCGGTTTGTCTCCGGCTACTTGATTCAGCTCGTGCCCGACGTCAAATCGCTCGACGGTCCGTCAGGCGCTGCGGCCGACTTCACCGACCTGCATGCCTGGGCCGAGGTATATCTCCCGGGCGCGGGATGGGTGGGACTGGATCCAACGTCTGGGCTGTTCGCAGGCGAGGGCCACCTGCCTCTCGCGGCGACGCCTGACCCGTTCAGCGCCGCACCAATTTCCGGCAGCGTAGACGAGTGTGAGTCCACGCTTGAACACGAGATGCACGTGCGGCGCATTCATGAATCGCCGCGTGTGACCAAGCCGTACACCGACGCGCAGTGGCAGGAGATCGATGCGCTCGGGCGACGCGTCGATGAGGCGCTCAGCGCGCGCGACGTCAGGCTGACGATGGGCGGGGAGCCGACGTTCGTATCCATCGACGATATGCAGGGCGACGAGTGGAACACGGCGGCGCTCGGCGCGACCAAGCGCGAGCGTGCGGGTGTGCTGCTGCGGCGACTCAAGCAGCGGTTTGCGCCGGGCGGTCTCCTGCATTACGGACAAGGCAAGTGGTATCCGGGTGAGTCGCTGCCGCGCTGGGCGCTTGGGTGCTGGTGGCGCCGTGATGGAGAGGCGATCTGGCACGACGATCGTCTGATTGCCGACGAGACGATCGATCACGGTTACGGCGAGCGCGACGCGCGCCGCTTCATCGACGCGCTGTCGGGCGTGCTTGGCGTGGATAGCGGATGCGTGCTGCCTGCGCTCGAGGACGTGTGGTACTACCTCTGGAAGGAACGGCGCCTTCCTACGAACGTCGATCCGCTGAAGTCGGAGTTGAAGGACGCCGAAGAGCGGGCCCGGCTTGCGCGCGTGTTCGAGCAGGGCCTGGGCGGCGCAGTCGGCTATGTACTGCCGCTGCGACGTCACACGGTTCCCGGATCGTCGGCGCAGTGGGTGACGGGACGCTGGTTTCTGCGGCCCGAACATCTGTTTCTGATTCCTGGTGATTCGCCGATCGGTCTCCGGCTGCCACTCGACTCGCTGCCATGGGTGGCGCCTGAAGACTATCCGTATGTCTACGAACCGGATCCAATGGCGGAGCAACCGCCGCTTGCGCGCAGGGCCGGTCCCTCCGGCTCGGGCTCGCAGCAGACGGTCGCGTCCTTCGGACCCGCCGCTCGCGGCCACGCCATCATGGAGCAGGTCGCTCCGCGTCCCGGCGATTCCGCGAAAGGGATCGTTCGTACCGCGATCTGCGTCGAGCCGCGCCATGGTCGGCTGCACATCTTCATGCCTCCGGTTCACTCGACCGAGGACTACCTCGATCTGATCGCCGCGATCGAGCAGACCGCGGCATCCCTCGGAGTTCCGGTCGTTATCGAAGGCGCTCGACCGCCACACGATTCGCGCCTGAATCACCTCTCGGTCACGCCCGATCCTGGTGTCATCGAGGTCAATCTGCATCCGGCGAAGGACTGGACGGAGCTCACCGATCACACGACCGCGTTGTACGAAGAGGCGCGTCTGTCGCGCCTCGGCACCGAGAAGTTCATGCTCGACGGCCGTCACACCGGCACCGGTGGTGGCAATCACATCGTCGTCGGTGGCCCGACGCCAGCGGATAGCCCATTTCTGCGCCGACCTGATCTGCTGCGCAGCCTCGTCGGCTACTGGCACAACCATCCGTCGCTGTCCTATTTGTTCTCCGGGCTGTTCATCGGACCGACGAGCCAGCATCCGCGCGTCGATGAAGCGCGGAATGACTCGCTCTACGAGCTCGAGATCGCCAACACACGTATTCCCGATCACGGCGTCGCGCCGTGGCTGGTGGACCGAATCTACCGAAACGTTCTGATCGACGTGACCGGCAACACACACCGTGCCGAGTTCTGCATCGACAAGCTCTATGCGCCTGAGAGCAGCACCGATCGGCGCGGCCTCGTTGAGCTGCGGGCGTTCGAGATGCCGCCGCACGCGCAGATGAGCCTCACGCAGCAGCTGCTCCTGCGCGCGCTCATCGCGGCGTTCTGGGCGACGCCGTACGATCGGCCGCTCGCGCGCTGGGGGACGGAGCTTCACGATCGGTTCATGCTCCCGCACTTCGTCGCGCAGGACTTCGACGACGTCCTGGACGATCTGACGCGAGCCGGCTGGTTGATCCGGCCCGAATGGTTCGCCGCGCACATGGAGTTCCGCTTCCCGCCATTCGGCGCGATCACGCGGCGCGGCGTGCACGTCGAACTGCGGCAGGCGCTCGAGCCGTGGCACGTCACCGGGGAAGAGTCAACTGCCGGCGGCACGGCGCGCTACGTGGACTCGTCGGTCGAGCGGCTGCAGGTGAAAGTGAATGGAATGACCGGTGCGCGTCATATCATGTCGTGCAACGGCCGGCGTGTTCCGCTGCATCCGACTGGACGGCCTGGCGAATATGTCGCCGGGATCCGCTATCGTGCATGGCAGCCGGCCAACAGTCTCCATCCGACGATCCCTGTGCACGCACCGCTCGTGTTCGATCTCGTTGACACGTGGAATGAGCGCCCGATGGGCGGCTGCGTGTATCACGTCGCGCATCCGGGCGGACGGAGCTTCGAGACCTTCCCGGTGAACAGCTACGAAGCGGAAGGCCGCCGGCTCGCGCGGTTCTTCGACATCGGTCACACGCCAGGCCTGGTGCACGTGCCGCCCGAGGATCGGAATCCCGACTTTCCGCTGACGCTCGATCTGCGTCGTCCGCCGTCGTATAGCCTCGCGGCGGAGGATGCCCCGCGAATGGCATGAGTGCGCCGATTGCGCCGGAGTTTCGCGGCCCGGTCATGCCGTGGCGGCTGCTGGAGGACTATCGTCCGCTCGCCGGTGTGTACGACGAGATGTCGAGCGGCGCCGGTCAACCGCGCGGGCACTGCGCCGCGCTCATCAAATCGCTCGAAGGACTGGGACGCATCGAACTCTCATCGCGATGGGAAGGCGCCAAGCGCGCGATTCGTGACAATGGCGTGACCTACAACGTCTATGGCGATCCGCAAGGTGTCGATCGGCCGTGGACGCTGGACATGCTGCCGCTGCTCATCGAACCCGACGAGTGGGCGCGGATCGAAGGCGCACTGCTGCAGCGATCGCGGCTCCTCAACGTCATCCTCGCCGACCTCTACGGGCCACAACGGTTGCTGCGCGAGGGCGTGTTGCCGCCATCGCTCGTGCTCGCGAGTCCATCGTTCTTGCGACCGTGTCATGGCGTGCGCGTCCCGAACGACACCTATGTGCACCTGCTTGCGGTCGATCTCGGTCGCTCACCAGATGGTCAATGGCGTGTGCTGGCCGATCGGACGCAGGCGCCATCCGGTGCCGGGTATGCCCTCGAGAATCGCATCGTCCTGTCGCGCAGCCTCCCGGAGGCGTTTCGCGACTGTCAGGTGCAGCGCCTTGGCGCGTTCTTTCGCGCGCATCGCGATGGACTGATGGCACTGGCGCCGCACGATCGCCGTGACCATCCGCGTGCCGTGTTGCTGACGCCGGGACCGCTCAACGAAACCTATTTCGAGCACGCGTATCTCGCGCGGTACCTCGGCTTCACGCTGGTCGAAGGCGCCGATCTCACGGTGCGCGACAGTCGCGTGTTCATCAAGACCCTTGAAGGGTTGCGTCAAGTGGACGTGATCCTGCGCCGGCTCGATGACAGCTTCTGCGATCCGCTGGAACTGCGTTCGGACTCGACACTCGGCGTCGCCGGGTTGGTCGAAGCCGTTCGTGCCGGCCATGTCACGATGGCCAACGCGCTCGGCTCGGGGCTGGTCGAGGCGCCGGGAATGGCGGCGTTTCTGCCTGACTTGTGCCGCCATCTCCTCGGCGAGGAACTGCTGCTGTCACCGGCGAGATCGTGGTGGTGCGGTCATCCCGACGATCTGCAATACGTGCTCGCGCATCTCGACGAACTGGTGATCAAACAGTCGTTCCCGGCCGCGGCGCGACAGCCGGTCTTTGGTCGCACGCTCAGCGCGGAGCAGAAGACCCTGCTGCGAAGCTCAGTGCTCGCGCGTCCCGAGGAGTACGTCGCGCAATCGGAAGTGGCACTCTCGACGGCGCCGGTGTGGAACGGCAGCGGATCGGAGGCGCGTCATCTCGTCCTGCGCGTCTACGTGGCGTCGAATGGAGATTCGATCTCGGTCATGCCTGGCGGACTGACACGGGTCGGCGCGGCCACGAATATTCCGATCGTCACGATGCAGCGCGGCGGAGGGAGCAAGGACACGTGGGTCGTGTCGGAAGGACCGGTGACCGCCGTCTCATTGCTCGCGCCGTTGCGTCTGCGTGTGCGGCGTGAGCGGCTCGATGCGGATCTCCCGAGCCGCGTCGCCGACAATCTGTTCTGGCTCGGCCGGCACATCGAACGCGCCGAGCAGATCGTGCGGCTGCTGCGAAGTCTCGTCACCTACCTCACCCGTGAAGACATGTCCGAGGGCGTGCCGGAACTACCCGCGTTGCTGCACGTGCTGGCCGATCTCGAACTGATTCCGGCGCAGCTCCGCGAACCGATGCCGTTGCCGCAGCTGGAGCACCAGGTGTCGCTGCTGTTTCGATTTGACAACCCGCCCGGACCACTGCGGCCGACGTTGGGTGAAGTGCGGCGAATTGCCGCGGCTGTTCGCGACCGGCTGTCGCTCGACACGTGGCGCATCCTCAATCAACTGCAGCTGGACTCGCGTCCGCGGCAGGGACGCGTCCAGTTCGACGAAGTGCTCGCGCATCTGAATCGGATGATCACCGACCTCGCCGCCTTCAGCGGAATGGAGGGCGAGAGCATGACGCGGGGCCATGGCTGGCTGTTCCTCGACATCGGCCGCCGTCTCGAGCGGTCGCTCGGCATGACGCGGCTGGTGCGCAGTGCGATCGAGGCCAGCCCGTCGCAGGTCGCCATCCTCGAGGCGTTGCTCGAAGTGGCCGACAGCTCCATGACGTATCGCCGCCGCTACTTCGCCGAGCCGCAACTGCCGCCGGTGCTCGATCTCCTGCTCGCCGACAAGACAAACCCCCGGGCGCTGCGGTTTCAGCTCGACACCATGTCGGCGCTGCTGTCATATCTCCCGCGGGATCCGCGGGCGCCATCGCCGACGCACGAGGAACGGACGATCGTGCACGCGATCGATGCGCTTCGCGCCGCGGACTTCGATGCGCTCAGTGAGCCGGGTGCTGACGTGGCCTTCGATCAACTGACGGCAGTACTCGATGTGCTCGATGCCGACCTCCGTGCGGTCTCCGATACGATCACCTTCCACTACTTCAGTCATGCCGAGCAGCGTGTCAACTGACGCGGCCGTCACTTATCAGGTCGTGCACACCACGCGCTACGCCTACAGCGAGGCGGTGTCGGTGTCGCACCATCTGGCGCGCGTCACGCCGCGTGCGTGCCCTGGTCAGGAGTGCCTTGCCCACGAATTGCAGATCGAGCCGGCGCCAGCCGTGGTGCGCTCGCACGAAGACTATTTCGGCAACGCAGTGGACTTTTTCATCGTCGAGCGGGCACATACCGAACTGACAGTCCGATCCACCAGCACGGTCACCGTGCACGGCCGGCCGCGACCCAACTCTGCGGCGACACCACCGTGGGAGGAGGCGCGCGAATTCGACGCGCTTCCACTCGAGGCGCTCGAGTGTCTGTTCGATTCGGCGTCGATCGCGGTGAGCGACGCGGTTGTGGGGTACGCGCGCCCATCATTTGCACCAGGCCGACCGCTGCTCGAGGCCGTCGAGGACCTGATGGGGCGCATTCACGCCGACTTCACGTTCGACCCGAAGGCGACGACGGTGACCACGCCGTTACGCGACGTGCTGACCTTGAAGCGCGGTGTGTGCCAGGACTTTGCGCGTCTCGCGATTGCCTGCTTGCGATCGCACGGACTCGCCGCACGCTACGTCAGCGGGTACCTCGAGACGCTGCCGCCGCCGGGCGCGCCGCGTCTAGCCGGCGTGGACGCCTCGCACGCGTGGCTGGCGATCTACTGTCCGGGACTCGGATGGGTAGACGTGGACCCCACGAACAACATGTTCCCCTCCACGACACACGTGACCCTGGCTTGGGGTCGCGACTACGCCGATGTGAGTCCGGTCCGTGGGGTCATTGTCGGCGGCGGCCAGCACACGCTCCATGTCAGCGTCGATGTATTGCGCACCTGAACTGCGTCAACTCCCAACGACCAACTTCCAATTCCCAGCCACTTCCAATTCCCAACTCCTCATAACGCCCAGTGCCCCTGTGGGTGTTGGGCGTTGGGCGTGGTTGGATGTTGGCAGTTGAGAGTTGGGAGTTATCAAGAGCGCGCGTGGCGTGCGCGATCGCGCCGCTGAGTAGCGGCGATGTCGTTGAAGGAGAACAGCATCCACTCATGGTGTTCAGGCGACGGAGCACCGGTTGGCGCCGGCCTCCAGCTCGATCACCTCGTGATCCGGAACATCGCCGCGTTCATTCAGCTCGACGATGCGCGCGAAGTTGGGTGGAGTCGACGGGAGACGAGAGACCACTCGATCGATGAACGCTTCTTCGGACACCAGCCACGTCGAGAGCCACTCATCGAGGTCTATCATCCTCGAGGCGATTGGCTTCCGATCGAATGGAATGGGTTCGCTCGCGTGACCTGGCAGCACCAGTGTCGACGGGGGAAGAGAGCGGAGATTTGTCAGTGATCGGAACAGTTCGCGAGCTCGCGCGCGGGCTCCCGCCGCGTCGGCATGTAGATCGGGTCTGCCGACGCCAGACGTGAAGAGCGTGTCACCGGAGAAGACGGTGTCGCCGTTCAACCCATACGACATGCTCTCGAGCGTGTGACCCGGCGTCCGCCGTGCGGAGAGCAGCGACGAGCCCAGCCAGATCTGATCGCCGTCGGCGAGTTGTGAATGCGGGAATCGCACTCGCTGCTGTTCCGGCAACATGAGCGTCGCACGAGCGGCCTCGGCAAGTCGCCGGCTCCGTGACAGGTGATCGGCGTGAATGTGCGTGTCGAAGACGTATCGTATCCGCCATCCGTGATTGCGAGCGACGGAGAGATAGACCTCTGGCGCGAGAGCCGCGTCGATGATCAGCGCCTCATCACGCGAGCCAACGATGTATGAGAGACAGCCTTTGCCGGTCCGCCGAATCTGGACAACGTGTGTGGTTGTGTCAGAGGTCGGCACATCGGCCATATTCCAGGCCAGGCTCCACGCGTTCATGCCGCCGCACAACGAACAAGCGTCGAAGCCGCGAGCCGACAGAATATCGGCCGCGAGCCGACTCAGACGGCCGGCGCCGCACACTGTCACGACGTGCTGATTCACCGGTAGGGAGAGTGTCGCGAGAGGACCGGGTTTGCCCTCGCCCAGCGCCTCGTAGGCATCGACGTGCGTGCTGTTCGGGATCCACCACTGGGCGCGAGCGTCACGCGCTCTGACATCCAGCACTACGATCTGACGATGGTCGTCGAGCCACTGACGCAGCGTCTCGACGTCGATCTCGTGGCTCATGCCGTCCTCGCTCTTAGTGCCGGCAAGGTTTCCGTCATGCGGACCGCAGCCACCACACCCGAGACAAAGGTCAGCGCCGCAATCGTCAGAACTGCGGCGGTGAGGCCGAGCAGGTCGGCAGTGATGCCGGCGAGCAGCGCCCCGAGGGCGTAACCGAGATCGCGCCACAACCGATACACACCGACGGCGGAGGCGCGCCAGGATGGATGTGCCACATCACCAACGGCGGCGAGCAGCGTCGGGTACACCAGGGCGGTGCCTACGCCGAGCAGCACGCTTCCCACTGTGAACCCTGAGAACGTCGTGGCAAAGGCGATGATGACGATACCGAACGCCTGTATCCACATCCCCGAGACCACCAGCGGCCGTCGGCCACTTCGATCTGAGATCGCACCGGTGAACAGCTGACCGACGCTCCAGATGAGCGGATAAATCGCGGCAAGCAATCCAATCTGCTGCAGCGTCATCCCGGCCGATGCAAAGACGATCGGGAGGAGTCCCCAGGCCATGCCGTCATTCAGGTTGTTCACCAGGCCAGCCTGGCTGATGCTCGAAAGATTGCGGTCCTCGAGTGACGTCCGCCAGAACACTTCACGTTGCGACAGGGGAGACGTGCCCCGCTGCGAATCGGCGAGTGCCGATTCGTAGGAGGCATACGCCTTCGTGTCACGTACGAGAGTGACGGAGAGCCCCAGTCCGAGAGCCACGAACACGACGCCCAGATAGAACGGCTCCGGGCGAAGGCCGTACGTCGCGGCGATCCAGCCGGTGGCCAGCGCGCTGGCGCCGACGGCCAGATAGCCGGCGAACTCGTTGAGTCCCATGGCGAGGCCGCGTTGCCGCGGGCCGACGAGATCGATCTTCATGATCACCGTCGTGGACCAGGTCAGGCCTTGACTGGTACCAAGAAGCACGTTGGCGATGACAATCCACGCCCAACTCGGTCCCCACATCAAGAGAAAGGGAACGGGGACCGCGAGAAGCCATCCAGCGATCAACACGTGGCGCCGGCCGATTCGATCGGACAGCGATCCCGCGGCGTAGTTGGTGAGCGCCTTGGCGACGCCGAAGGCGCCGATGAAAGACAACATGGCGGCGCGAGCGGCCAGGTGAAACTCCTGCTCGGCGATAGCCGGCAGGATGCTTCGCTCGATGCCCACCATGCCACCGACGAACGCGTTCACTAGCACGAGCAGAGCGAACTGCCCGAGATTCTCGCGCAGGCCGAGTGTTGGCGCCGCCGGATCTCGTGTCACTTCACGATGTCTTTCTTGGTGCTGTCGACAATGGTGATCAGCTCCTGCTGCTCACGGGCCGGCACTTTGAACTTGTCGAGCGTCTTGCGGAAGTCGACCACCATCGCCTGCCATTGCGCCTCGTTGATGTTCAGTGTGGCGTGCGACTCTTTCATGGTGCGCCCGACGTACTTGCACGGTCCAGCCGTCGCTTCGCAGACGAGCGTCGTGACGTGGAACTTGAGACCGGCTTTGGGCACGCGTGCCCGCGCCTCTTTGATGGCAGGGTTCGCGTTCAGGACGTCGTTGACCAGGAGGCGCTCGATAAAATCGTCCACGACGGCGGCGATGCTGTACACGCCTCCAAGCCGGTCATAGAGGGGCTTGGTCGCAGGCTGCGCGGCCGCCGGCGCCGCGATCGCCAGCGCGAACATAAGCCACACTCCTGTCGAAACCTGTGAGATAACACGTCGCATCGTGACCTCCTGCCACGTCGGTCGACCCGCGAGGGAATCGCAGGTGTCGTGGTCACCTCAAGGACGCGCAAGGCCGCGAAAGCGTTCCAGCACGGTTGGGTCGCTGTCCTCTGGAACCATTTCAGAGGGTCATGCGTCCTTGGGGCAGTCCTGAATGCCCATCACCAAGCAGGCGTTTGAAACGCAGGTCATGGCGATCCTGGGACGGCTGCATGGAGTGGCGTCGCGACTCACACGCAATGACGCGGACGCCGAGGACCTGGTGGCCGAGACGATCGCGCGAGCATGGCGGGCGCGCGATTCGCTGACGTCACCGATCGCGTTTCAGGCCTGGATCTTCCGTATTCTCAACAACACGTTCATCAGCGACCGGCGTCGGGCGTCGGTCCGTGGACAGGCTGAGCCGATCGAGGACGCGGAACTCGACGACAGTCATCCGTTCTCGATTTTCGAGCGCCTGCATCAGCCGTTCCTGTTATGGTTCGCCAACCCTGAACAGGAGTTCCTGGACAAATTGCTGCGCGACGACGTCGATCGCGCACTGGCGGCGCTGCCTGAGCACTATCGTGTCGTCGTAATCATGGCCGACATGGAAGATCTCAAGTACGCGGAGATCGCCGAGACGCTGAAGATCCCGATCGGCACCGTGCGCTCGCGCCTCGCCCGGGCGCGTGCCGCGCTGCAGGAGACGCTCTGGACGCTGGCTCACGAACGTGGCATCGAAGTCTCGCACGCACCGAAACACTGACCCGTGGCAACCGGAGAAGGACCGTGGCTGTCAACGATATCGACTGTGCACAAGCGCTTACGCGGCTGATCGAACTCGTCGATCGGGAGCTCGATGATTTTGATCGGGAAGTGGTCGAACGTCATCTGCAGACGTGTCGAAGCTGTCTCTCCCGAGCAGAATTCGAGCGTGCACTGAAGGGCAGGCTGCGCGGTCTGTCGAACGGGGACGTGCCATCCAAAACGCTCGATCGCATTACGGTGCTGTTGCAGGAGTTTTAGCGACGCAGGAGGAGGCATCATGGTGGCGATCTTGGGCGGCACGCGAGAGTTCATCTTCAAGGCCGTCGAGCAGATGTATACGGACGTGGCGACGCAGCCGGGCCGCTCATTCCATTTTCCGACCGGCCGTTTGGCGTGCCTCTTCGTCGGATATCCGGGAAATTTGCTCGATCGGCTTCCCGCGACAGCCACCGAGTCGTTTGCCGGCGTCGGTTACCCGTTCGCAGCGAATATCGTCCGCGAAGGTGACACAGTCCTGGATATCGGTAGCGGCTCCGGGACCGACACGTTGATTGCGTCCCTGCTCGTCGGCGAGCCGGGCATCGTTCACGCCCTCGATATGACCGAGGCGATGCGCACGAAGTTGCGCCACAACGTCGCGCAGATGAAGGCGACGAACGTACGCGTCGTGGACGGCAATGCCGAGCGTGTGCCATTGCCAGACGCCAGCGTGGACGTGGTGACGAGCAATGGCGTCCTGAATCTCGTGCCCGACAAGGCCGCCGCCTTCGCCGAGATTGCGAGAGTGCTCAAGCCAGGAGGTCGGTTGCAATTGGCCGATATCGCGCTTCGTGTGCCCGTCTCTGAACAGTCACGCGCTGACCCAAAGCTCTGGGCGGAGTGCGTCGTCGGGGCGATCGTGGAGGACGACTACCGCGCCCAACTGGTGGCAGCCGGGCTGACCGTCGAGGTCATTCACCAGATGGACTACTTCGCCGGCAGCGTCAGCGAAAGTACTCGCAAGGCTGCGCACAGCCTCGGTGCGCACGCGATTGTCATGTCTGGAACACGGCGTGCGACATGACTGAACTCCCAACTACAAACGCCCAATGACCAACCACTCCCAACGCCAAACGTCCAATTTCCAATAACCTTCAACCAACTCCCAAGTGATTGGGAGTTGGAAATCGAAAATTGGGAGTGGTTGGATGTTGGCAGTTGGGAGTTGGGAGTTGCCAGCTAGCGAACCACCGCTTCCGCTAGCTGGTAAGCCATCGTGCGCTGTTGTTCCCGCATACGCTCCGGATCGATCGCTCGCGCTTCGGGAGATGCGGTGCCGGCCTCGCGGGCGCGTTGCGCCATGCGCGCCATGCTCTCGGCGATGGCC
>JBKPRH010000340.1:0-17762 GCA_046765795.1 Acidobacteriota bacterium
GGATTACGTGCTCGCCTATGACGCGCAGGATACGGCCGCTCTGCACCGTCTGAACGAACACTATCAACGCACGTTCACACTCGACGACCTTGCGGCCGAAATCTGGCAGCGCATGTATGCATTTCGCCAGCGGTCATCACGAGTGGCGAAGAACTATCTCCAGCCTTCTGAAGCGCAGATGATGGTTGCGCAAAGCGCCGGGTACGGTAGCTGGGACGCGCTCATCGCGTCGCTCGAGACCGGCGCCTCGCCGATTCCGCCGTACTCGATCGATACCCAGCGCAACGCGATCGCTCCCCGCCGCATGCTCACCGATCGCGAGTGGGATCGGCTGATTGCGTTGATGAAGGAACGGCGTATCGAGGGCCTCGCGGCGAACGGTCTGATGACCGACACGCTCATGGCGCGCATCGCCGAACTCGATCATGTCGTCGCGCTCGGCGTCGGCGGCTCGCGAGGGCTCAGCGACGATGGTCTTTTGCAGCTGGCACGCATGCCACAACTGCGATGGCTGAATCTGAGTGAGTATCCCGGTGGCAAGCTCACCGACCGCGGACTCGAGGTACTCCGGCACCTGCCGAACCTTCGCCACGTCGAGATGACGTGGCAGAAGGGCATCACTGATATCGGCGTCGCCAACCTCCGCTTCTGCGATCAGGTCGAACGCGTCGATCTGATGGGATCGCCGACGGGCGACGGCGCCATCGAGGCGCTTCAGGGAAAGCCGAAGCTGTCGTCCTTCGCCACCGGAAAGATGGTCACCGACGCCGGCCTCCATCTGTTGCACAACTTCCCCAGGCTGAAGACATGGCAGGGCGATGAGAACACTCGCCTGTTGATCGATGGTCCCTTCACCAATGCCGGACTCGCCAGTCTGGCCGGACTCGAGGGCGTATTCGATCTCGATCTCTTCTGGCACGTTACCGGGATCACATCCGATGGCTTCGCGCACCTCGGGGGACTGCCGAATCTCGCGTCGCTCGGCGCCGATGGCCAGTTGAGTGATGACGAGGCGATGCGTCACTTCGCCACAATCCCGCGTCTTCGCAGGCTTCGCGCGCAGGGCACGGTCGCCACGGACGAGGGGTTCGAGGCGCTGAGTCGATCGCAGACGCTCGAACAGCTGTGGACCCGCGAAACCCGCATCTCGGGAGTCGCGGCTTCATCGCGCTCTCGCGGATGCCGTCTCTTCGCAATCTCGGTGTGAGCTGCAAGCAGGTCAGCGACGAGGCGCTCGCCACGCTACCCGACTTCCCTTCACTGCGCGAGCTGACGCCGATCGATGTGACCGACGGCGGCTTTCGCCACATTGGCGGCTGCGCGAAGCTCGAACGTCTGTCGTGTATGTACTGCCGAGAGACGACCGACATCGCGACCGAGCATATCGGTGGTCTGCAGTTGCGCTCGTACTACGCGGGCCTCACGCAGATCACCGATCGCAGCCTCGAGATCCTCGGACGCATGACATCGCTCGAGCAGATCGAGCTGTACGAGTGCCTGCACGTGACCGATGCGGGTCTCGTCTTTCTGTCTGCGATGCCGAGGCTGAAGCAGTTCGAGGTAAGCGGATCGCCTGGCGT
This sequence comes from Acidobacteriota bacterium, assembly GCA_046765795.1. Classification (GTDB taxonomy): domain Bacteria; phylum Acidobacteriota; class Vicinamibacteria; order Vicinamibacterales; family UBA2999; genus Gp6-AA40. The sequence continues at coordinate 1,581 of JBKPRH010000340.1, forward strand.
CACGCTCCAGGGCACACGCGTGTTTCCGGCGAACGTGACTGTGCGCTACTCCACCTGAGGAGGTAACGGAGAAATCCGTTCCCTCCGTCGGCTCCGTTTCCTGGATAATCCATCACCATGAAGACCGCGTCGCTTCTCTCGATTGCGACCATGCTGGCGACCGCAACGTTTCTCGTCGCCCAGGAGCCGCTCACCTGGACCGCGCAGCAGGATCACCAGAACATGAAAGACCAGCTGGGGATCAAGACGTTGCGGCCGGGGCCAAGTGGGAATGCGGCGCCTGGCGCACCGAATGCGGCGAACTATGACCCCGAGAAGGCCAATCCCTACCCTGATCTTCCCGATCCCCTGATATTGAAGAGCGGTCGCAAGGTCACGACGGCTGACACGTGGTGGAAGCAGCGGCGCCCGGAGATCGTCGAGGACTTCGAGCGTGAAGTGTTTGGCCGTGTGCCGGCGCGCGTGCCCACGGTGAAATGGGAGTTGAGGCAGACGGTGAACGCGCAGGTCGCCGGGCTACCTGTGATCGCGAAGCAGCTGGTGGGCCACGTTGACAACTCCGCGTACCCGGCCATCACCGTCGACATTCAGATGACGGTCGTCACGCCGGCCAACGCGAAAAGCAAAGTGCCGGTGCTGATGATGTTCGGCAACGCGGCGCTGCCACCAACGCCGCCGCCGGCGGAAACTCCGACTGGCCCACCGACGTCGGCGCAGCAGTTGATTGCGGCCGGATGGGGATACGCATCAATCAGCCCGGTGAGCATCCAGGCCGACAACGGTGCCGGGCTGACGCGCGGAATCATCGGGCTCGTGAATAAAGGTCAGGCGCGCAAACCCGACGACTGGGGTTCGCTTCGCGCGTGGGCCTGGGGCGCGTCGCGCGGACTCGATTACCTCGACACCGATCCCGGGGTAGACACCAGGCACGTCGGGATCGAGGGCGTGTCGCGGTACGGAAAGGCTGCTCTCGTGGCCGCCGCGTTCGAGCCACGCTTCACGATGGTGCTCGTCGGATCATCCGGCGAGGGCGGTGCCAAGCTGCACCGCCGCAACTTCGGTGAGGCGGTCGAGAATCTCACCGGTGCGGGCGAGTATCACTGGATGGCGGGCAACTTCCTGAAATACGGCACCGCCGAATCGACCTTCGGCGCGAAAACCGCGAACGACATCCCCGTCGATGCGCATCAGCTCATCGCGCTCGTCGCACCACGATGGGTGTTCATCAGCTACGGCATCCCGGAGAAGGGTGACGCGAACTGGCTCGATCACCAGGGCAGCTACATGGCGGCGGTTGCGGCTGGTCCTGTCTTCCGTCTACTCGGCGTCAGGGATCTCGGCGATAAGCACGACTACCGCGTGGCGAAGATGCCCGCGGTCAACGTCGGTCTTGTTGATGGTGAACTGGCGTGGCGCCAGCACGACGGCGGACACGAGGACCGATCGAACATGAAGTACTTCATCGAGTGGGCGAACTCGTTGATGCAGCGCTCTGGTCGCCGGTAGCCGGCCGGGCTGCTGAAGGATCTCCTGGTCGGCGCCCGAACCGCAGAAGGATCGCCGGTCGGGGGCGGCGCATGATCGATCGCAGCTGGTGGTCCAAGGAACTCGGTGAGGACCGGCTTCAGCGCATCAGCCCACACTTGATATCCCGTCAGCGACAGATGTAGTCCGTCCACGGTCACTCCCTCGCGGGGCGCACCGTCGGTTCGCGCGAGCTGCGCGTTGATGTTGACGTAGCGAATCCGTGGCCCCTCCGCGAGCCGCGCGTAGCGCTCGTTGATCGCATCGATCGTCGGCATGACGCTGGCCCCACCGGCACTGTCGGTGCGCGGTGTAATCCCCATGAGAATCACGGCTGCGGCCGGAGCCTTGCGCTGCACCAGTTCGAGCATCGCCTTCATGCCACTCGCCACGTTCTCGACAACTGCGGTATCGACACCTTGCCGCGGCATGCCACCGACGTTGTTCGTGCCCGCCATGACAACGATCACCTTTGGGTGTACGCCATCCAACTCCCCTTCGGTGAGACGCCACAGAATGTGCTGAACGGTGTCGCCTCCCCAGCCGAAGTTCGCGGCATTCCATCCGAAGAAGCTGCGGGTCCAGTGATCGAAGAACGTGCGATACGCCGCGTCGCTCGTCCCCCATCGCCGCGTGATCGAGTCACCCTCGAAGTAGACGTCGATGCCGCCGCGGCGTGCCTTGTCGAGGAGCTGCGTGTGCGCGAGACGTGAATTCTCGTCGGTGCGCGCCACGGGCTGACTCCCGTCACCCTGCGCATTGACCATCGCCGCGCTGACAGCCACGAGCAATACCCACGCGAACGCGTTGACTTTGACCATCCGGCACCACAGAATCACCGCCTTGTAGCGGGTAACCACGAACCAGGGAGAGTGTATGTCCACTGTCTATCGAGTGCTCATCGTACTCGCCGCCATCATGTGCGTGCCCACGCTGGCGGCTGCCCAGGGTTCCATCACGGGTGTCGTCAAGGATAGTTCCGGGGCGGTGCTGCCCGGCGTGTCCGTCGAAGTGTCCAGTCCCGTTCTCATCGAAAAAATCCGAACCGCCGTCACCGACGGCACCGGCCAGTACCGCATCATCGATCTTCGTCCCGGCACGTATACCGTGACGGCAACTCTTCAAGGTTTCAACACCGTCAAGCGCGACGGCATCGAAGTCACCGGCACGGCCATTTCACGTATCGATCTCGACCTGCAGGTTGGTGCACTCGAAGAGACGCTCACCATCACCGCCCAATCCCCCATCGTTGACGTGCAGAGTATCCGTCGTCAGACGACGGTCGCTGGCCAGGTGATCGCAGACCTTCCGACGTCGCGATCGTACGGAGCACTCTTCCAGCTCATACCCGCGGTGAGCGGCGGATCGCGCGACGTGCAGACGACACCAGCGTTGGTCGTCTTCGGCGGCCCCGGCGGCCGCGGCACTGAAGGCCGTCTGCAGGTCGAAGGTCTGAACGTCGGCGCCGCGCTGAGCGGCGGCGGCGTGTCGAGCTACATCCCCGACGTCAGCAACTCGCAGGAAGTGACCTTCTCGACATCGGGCGGACTCGGCGAAGCCGAAGTGGGCGGCCCGACGATGAACATCGTGCCGAAGACAGGCGGCAATCAGCTGAAAGGCAATCTTTATCTCGCCGGCACACCGCGCGGCCTGGTCGGCAGCAACTATACGAGCGAGCTCCAGACCGCGGGACTTCGCGCGCCTGGTGAACTGCTGAAGCTCTGGGACTTCACGGCCGGCGTCGGCGGACCCATCATGAAGGATCGCATCTGGTACTTCGCCAATGTGCGCGAGGAAGGCAGCTGGCAGTCGGTGCCCGGCATGTATCGCAACCAGAATGCCGGCGACCCGACGAAGTTGATCTACGTTCCGGACCTCTCGAAGCAGGCGGCCACTGCGGGAAGCTGGCGAATCGCAAACGTACGGTTGACGCTGCAGCCGGCATCACGTCATCGCTTCAACCTGTTCTGGGACGAGCAGAATCCGTGTCAGGGCGCCACGTGGCAGGGCAACGACAACGGCTGCCGTCAGCAGGGCGACGATGAATGGATCATCGGCGGCGCACCGGGCTCAGCGGGATCGTTCGGTCTCGCGACCGCCACCCAGGCACCTGAGATCTCCAACTACGCCGGTCGTGGTCATGCGTATCAGCGCGTGACGCAGGCGACGTGGACGTCACCGTTCACGAGCCGCTTGCTGCTCGATGGCGGCATGGGCACCTACTTCAGCCACTACGGCGGCCAGGAGATGCCAGGGAATCCGACGCGCGCGATCCCGCGCATGGTCGAACAGTGCGCTGGCGCAGCACCGGCGAATGCGGTCCCGAATGCCTGCGCACACGGCATCTCGAATCTGACGTTCGGATCGCAGGACTGGTCGAGCAATCAGGGCTTCGTGCTCAACTGGCGCGGGTCCGCCTCATACGTCACCGGCGCGCACAGCATGAAGTTCGGCTATCAGGCGGCGTATCACCGCATCAATCAGAGCTATTTCAGCAACAACAATCACCTTACCTATCGCTTGAACTACGGCGTCCCGAACCTGCTGACGATGGACCTGAAGCCGTTCGACACGGGTCAGCGAACGAGGTGGGAAGCGCTCTACGCGCAGGAGCAGTGGACGCTGAAGCGGCTGACGCTGCAAGGCGCGGTGCGCTACGACCACGCATGGAGCTACTTCCCCGATCAGCAAATCGGACCCGTACGCTTCCTGCCTACCGGGTTTACGCTGCCGGCACAGGACGGCGTGAAGGGGTACGACGATGTCACTGTTCGCGGTGGCGCGGCGTACGACTTGTTCGGCACGGGCAAGACGTCGATCAAGCTGAACGTCGGCAAGTATCTCGAGGCGGCGACGAATCACAACACCTACTCGCTGACCAATCCCGCCGCGCGCATCGCCGGCAGTCCGGTGCTCGGCGCACCGCCTGCTGTCACTCGCGCGTGGACTGACGCCAACGGCAACTACGTTCCTGACTGCGACCTGCTCGATCCGAATGCCAACGATTTTCGTGCGAGCGGCGGCGATCTCTGCGGCCAGTTGAGCAACCTGAACTTCGGCAAGCCGGTGTTCACCGGCAGCTTCGACCCGGACATCCTGGAAGGGTGGAGCGTGCGGCCCAGCGACTGGCAGGTCGGCGTGTCGGTGCAGCAGCAGGTGCTGAACGGCGTCGCCGTCGAGGTCGGCTACTTCCGCCGTTGGCTGCAGCACTTCACTGTGATCGACAATCTCGCGGTCACTGCCGCCGACTTCGATCGCTTCAGCATCGTGGCACCATCCGATCCACGCCTGCCGAATGGCGGTGGCTACACGATCTCGGGTCTCTACAACGTCAGCCCGGCGAAGTCAGGACAGACGAACAGCTTCACGACGCTGTCGGACAACTTCGGCTCGCAGACGTCGATGTACAACGGCATCCTCATGAACGTCAGCGCGCGCGGACGCAATGGACTGTCGGTGCAGGGCGGCATCAACATCGGCAAGACCGTCACCGACAACTGCGAGATCCAGGCGGAGGTGCCGGAGATCGCGCCGTTGGATCCGTTCTGCCACAACGATCCGGGTTTCAACACCCGTGTGAGCGGACTCGCTGCGTATACCCTGCCGAAGATCGATGTGCTGGTCAGCGGCACGTTCCGCAGCGATCAAGGTGCGCCGCTGCAGGCGCAGTACGTGGTGACGAGCGCGGTTGCCGCACAGACACTCGGCCGGCCGCTGTCAGGCAACGCGCCGAGCGTGACCGTGAACCTGCTCGAGCCCGGTGAAGTGTATGGCGATCGCGTCAACGCATTCGACCTGCGTGTCGCAAAGATCCTGCGCTTCGGGAGAACACGCACGAACGTCGGCGTGGACGTCTACAACATCTTCAACGCAAGCGCGGTGCTGACCTACAACCAGGCGTTCAATCCTGGTGGACGCTGGCTCGTCCCGACGACGGTGATGGCCGCGCGCTTCGCGAAGCTGAGCGCCTCCATCGACTTCTGAGATAACGAAGGAGACGGAGGGAACGGATTAACACGGAGCAACGGAACAACGGAAGTTAACGGAGTGAGAAATCTCTCACTCCGTTTCTTCGCTGGGCCGAGCTAGCTGTGGTTTCTGCTGCAGCGACGAAGGAGTCAATTCGAAGTGAAGATTAATCGCGGATGAAGAGCGCGCTTAACTCGCGTCGTCCGCTGATGGTGAAGCGACGACTCTAAGACGAACGGACATTACCTATCGTCCGGCGGACATGACGGTGATGGTGAGCCGATCGACGTTGGTCGCGTGGCCCTGCGAATCGACGAGTGTGACCGACACTTCGTACTCACCGCCTGGCAAATTCTTGAAGCTTGTCTCGGTAATCGGTGCGGCATCGGCGCCATCGAGCGTCAGATAGCTGCTGCGAAAGAATTCGCCAGAGTCAGCGACGATGCGCAGACCGCGGTTTTGGGCGCTGGGCGGTACGATCGCGCGAATGCGGACCTCAGCCGGCGCCTGACTGATACGGGGCGACACTTCAATGCGCAACCGGCCGTCGGCCGCGCCCCCTGGCGCCGTACACAAGACGAGGGTCGCGACGATAAAACTGAACGCACTGCGCATCCGCATAACCTTCACCTCTCGCCCGCCAGTAGCGCTGGCGCGTCTCGGAGCACGTGGCGTGCCAACCATCGCGTAGGGTTCCCCTCTGCACGTTGGGATCGGTCTCCTACACGCCGACGAGTGTCACGTCCGTCCGCGCTCACAGGCAGCACGCCACCGCCACGCGTGGTTTTCGAGCACGCCAGCGGCCAGCCTGATCGGCACCTCACGCTGACGCCAATCCGACACTCGTGACGGGACGGCGATCCCCAGAGCCATCGTGATCCATGGTTTTCTTCGAGAATCTCGCCAAAATCGCGCGCTGGCGCCGCCACGAATCAGGTGCCGGGTTTGCACATGTGGCCGTCACATGCCCCATTCGGACATGACGCTTCTGCACGTCTGCGGCCGGTACCTGCCGTTCTCAGAGACCTTCACGTACGACCTGATCACCGGACTTCACGGCTTCCAGCACCACGTTGTCGCCTCATCTCTCGAGAACTTCCACCACTTCCCCTTGACGACCGTCGTGGTGCCACATCTGGAGGAGCACGCGTGGACGTTGGCCAGAGATTTCAACGCGAGTGCGGTTGTGTGTCACTTCGGGCCTCAGGCCATGCTCGGGATGACGACAGCGCTCGCGATCGATCGTCCAGCGGTCACCATCTTTCACGGCTACGACGTCTCACGCCTGGTGCGCGATCGCATCTGGGTCGAACGGTATCGCGCTGTCGCGCGCCTCGGGATGCACGCGTTGTGCACATCGCACGCTGTCCGTCAGCAATTGATCGACATCGACTGGCCAACATCACAGATCGATGTCATCCATCTCGGCGTGGACACTGAACGCTTCGCGTTCGTACCGCCGTCGGAGCGCTGGCCAGCACGACCGCGCCGGATTCTGATGATCGCCAGACTCGTCGAGATGAAAGGCGTGGACGTGGCGCTCGACGCAATGCGGCGTCTCCGCGATCGCGGGTGCGATATCGAGCTGCGCATCGTCGGTGATGGCCCGGAACGAACACGCATCGAGAGCGTGATGCGAGAGTGGCAACTGACGAATGTGTCGCTACTCGGAGCCCTCGAACACACGCTGACGAAGCACGAGTTGTCCGAGGCGCACCTCTATATCCAGCCGAGCGTCACCGCGGCATCCGGCGATCAGGAAGGCATTCCGGTCCCGCTCATGGAAGCCATGGCCAGCGGCATCCCGGTCGTCGCCACTCGCCATTCCGGTATCCCCGAACTCGTCATCGACGGTCAGACCGGACACCTGGTTCGCGAAGGCGATGCGGAGGGCCTCGCCGTCGCTATCGAGCGGCTGATGCGCGATCGCACCGGAGCCGATCGGCTCGCGCACATGGCACGTGCGCGGGTCGAGCAGAACTTCGATCGCAGGCGTCAGGCCACGCGCTTCGAGGCGTTCTTTCGCGCGCTCGCCGAGCATGATGGCCGCCGGCCGAGCGTGTCGCAGTCGCGGTACTCGACCGGTTCACGGCGCGGACTCATCATCCAGTCGGTTCCACATGGCCTCATGGCCAGGAAGCTTCTGCTGCTTCGAGAGCGCTACCCCGATGTGCAGTGGGAGGTACTGACCGAGGAGTCGTCGGCGACGCAGGCACGACAGATCCCGCTGGTCGGCCTGGTGTGGACCCGCAGCGACGGCCATCTCTCGCTGAGTCGAATCGGCCGCACGTTGCTCGCTGAGTTGCGCGATCGCAGCTACGACCTCGTCGTCGTGCCGTATGCAGACGACATCGGCGCTGGATGCGCCCACGTGCGTCGTGCGGCGGCGGCCATCGGCGGCGGTCGTCTCATCGCTCTGACGCTTGGCGATCGTGAACTTCCAGTGCCCGCGAAGACATTCCGCTGGCAGTTGTCCGGGGCGCCAGCGCGGCGTCTCACATCGACGCGCTAGGTATCGTCATCGCTCGACGCAACGCCGCTCGTGCCAGCAGACGGGTGGAATCGAGCGTCGGCAGCGGCGAGTTCGCGTCGTTCATGATCAACGGAATCTCAGTGCATCCAAGGACGACGGCATCGCAGCCTTCGTGCGTCAGGCGCCCGATGATGCGCTGGAACCTGATCACTGCATCGGCCGTAAAGACACCGTTCACCAGTTCATCGAAGATGATCCGATCGATGACATCCCGCTCGGCGGAGTCCGGCTTCACGCAATCAACCCCGCGCGCAGCGAGTGTCTGCGGATAGACGTCGCTGTCAACGAGCGATCGGGTACCGGTCAGCGCGAGACGCCGGAACCCGCGCGCGACAGCGTCGTCGGCGACGACCTCGGCGATGTGCAGCCACGGCCGCGGCGATCGCGGGATCACGTCCGCCATCGCCTGATGGATGGTGTTGTCAGGACAGATCAGGAAGTCGGCGCCGGCGCCAGCAAGCTTCTGCGCCGACGACAGCATCAACCCGGCGACACCCTGCCAGTCACCGCGACTCACGTGCCCCATATACTCGGCCAGCGAGTGCGTGTGCAGTGAGACCTCGGGGTGCGCATGGCGACCGCACAGCTCGGCGCCCTCAACGCAGATCGTGCGATAGCACAGCGCTGCGCCTTCCGCGGAGCACGCGACGATCCCGATATGACCGGGCATAGTCAAAGGTCAAAGGTCAAAAGTCAAAGGTCAAAAGCGAAGGTCAAAGGCGAATTGTTCCTAGTATCCAACTATTCGCCTTTGCCTTTGCCTTTGCCTTTGCCTTTGCCCTTTGCCCTTTGCCCTTTGCCCTTTGCCCTTTGAACTGACCAGGATCAGAAGTCGAGTTGCAGATTGAAGCGGGCGTAGCGCGCCGGCAGGATGGCCGTGGGTGTGAGCCACGCGCCGGTCGGGCTGTAGCCGTTGTTGTACAACGTGACCACGTCGGTGTTCAGCACGTTGTAGATGTCCACACCTACCTGCGTGCGCACGCCGCGGAAGCGAAGGATCTTGGCGATGCGCATGTCGATGTTGTTGATGCGTGCGCCATACAACGTGCCGGGCTCCACCAGGTTGACGGTCACGTTGCCAGACGACAGGTTGCGGCCGAGCGAGGGCAACGCGATCGCGTTCGTCACGACATGGTTGGCAGCAAGCTCGGGTCCAGGATCGCTGCGCCACGTGCCGCTGACCTGCAGATCGACCTTCGGCACGATGTAGGTAGCCAGTCCACGGAACGATGTCAGCGTGAAGAACGGCTCGACGACGCGGCAATACGGAGTCGCCAGACCGCCGGTTGACGTCAAGACTCTCGTCGTCTGCACGGCCTGGGTGCTCGCCCAGCTGTACGTTTCTGGCAGCGCCGCGCGAACATCGCAGTTGTCCATCAGCCGTCGTCCCGAGCTCGTGCCCGCCTGCAGGTTGAGGCCGTTACGCAGCCGCGCATTCACACTCACGTCGACGCCGTGCCAGTTCTCGACCATCTCGCCGAACTCTGACGACAGCTGCGAATACAAATCCTCCTGGCCGACTTTTTCCGGCACGAGGTTGTAGAGGCCTCTCACCGTGCCGCCGCCACCACCCGGCAGCCGCGGATCGAGTGGAATCGGGATCTCGAACGGCGTGTAGTCAGCGGTCGTCGTCAGACGATTGTTCGCGGTGTAGAAGTTGCCGTACCAGCGGCGGAAGTAGCCGACGGTGAGGCCGACCCGCGGCATCAGTTCCTGCTGGACGGAGACGCCCATCTCCCAGTTGTAATTGCGCTTGCCCCAGCCGTTAATGAGCTCGGGGGCGAACGACTTCGTGAAAACGTCCTTGCCGAAGTTCTGATTGTCCATGCGACCACATTCGCCGTTGGCGTTCGGGTTAATCAGATCGCAGTCGGGAATGTAGTTACCGTTGCGCGGGTCGCCAGCCGGGAACGTGTTCGTGTCGTTCCACGTGCGCGTCGTGTTGAGCGCGATACGGCGTCCTGGCTGCAGATCGGTATCGCTGTTGCTCGCGGTCAGCGCCGTGAGGTACTTGCCGATGTTCAGCTTGATGGCCGTCTTGCCGTTACCAAACAGATCGTACGCAGCGGCCATGCGCGGCGTGATGTCCTTCCAGTGGATCTCGTCGGTCGTCCCTTCTGCGAAGAACACGCGCGTCGGCATCAGCTGATAGTCGGGGCCTCCCGCACCGGTGTCCGGGTAGTGCGTCCCGATGCCGTCGTAGCGCAGGCCGCCCTGCAGCGTGAGCCGCGCGCGCGTGTAGGTGTCTTGCGCGTAGAACGACATCAGATTCAGGTTGCTCTGAAACTTCACCGTGCCTGGATAGACCGCGGACTGGTTCAGCTGATTGGGCACGCCATTGTTGAACCGGTACTGAGTGAACGGGGTGAAGTTGAAGTACGCCTGACTCGGGTGGCTGATGTTGCCCTGGTAGCCGATCTTCAGATTGTGCTGCCCGGGAATGTACGACGCCGACGCGCGCATCTGCGCCAGCGTGCCGATCTGATGGCGCTCGAATCCCGCCTGCAGCGGCTGATTGAAGCGGTAGATCAGGCCAGCGATGCCGGGGATCTCGGGGTGACCTGGATATCCGTTGTTGTTCGGACAGCTCGGCGAGCACTGCTCGACGACGGAGATCAGATCGTCGTTGTGCGAGCCATCGACGCGCGGCGCGAAGTTGGCGTAACGCGAGAGGTAGTCGCCCCAGGCGCCTTCCAGGAGCAAGCGGTTCGTAAACGGCGAGGTCCAGGTCACTGTCTGAATGTGGCCCGGAGTGTAGTACCGCATGCCCTGCGCCTCGGGAGTGCGTGTGCCGCCACCACCGCCCGTTTTGTTCTGCCGGTCGTACTGCTCGGAGTGGCTCAGCGAGACCTTGTTGCGCGGCGTCACCTGCCACGTGAGTCGTCCAATCGCGTTTCTCGTGAGACTGTCGAGGAATGCCGGACGCGACTGATCAAAGTCCACGAGCCACTTGGTCGGATCGCCGGCGTTCCTGTTGAAGAACATTCCGGGGATGGTGTTTTCGGCGTAGACCTCGCGGTAGGTGGCATAGAACCAGAGCTTGTCGCGCTTGATGGGACCTCCGCCCATCGGATTGATCTCCCACACTTTCAACAGTTCCTGCGGCGAGCGAAGACCGGCATTCTTGAGCGCGTCGCTGTAGTTGCTCCCCTGCATGCTGCCGTTCGCCCCGGAGTACGCGAAGGTGCCGCTGAATTGATTGCCGCCATCGCGCGGAATGATGTTGAGCATCACGCCGGCGGTTTCCGCCTCGCCCAACCCGCCGGACGTCGTCATCACGACTTCCTGCGACCCGGCGACGTTCGAGACGGCGGCGTTCGAGTTCGCGCCTGCCCACCCGGTGTTGATGCCGTCGTGCAGCGTTCGTGAATCGGACGCGCGCGCACCGTGAATGAAGCCCGCCATGCCGCCGCTGCCGCCGGTGATGCCACCGGCATCGCCGTTGGAGCTCAGTCCCGGAACGAGCGACTGAATACCTGTGGCGTTGCGCGACGAAGGAATCGCCGTCAACACGTCTTTGTCGACGACGGTCTGCACGCGCGCGCTCTGCACGTCCACGATCGGCGATTCGCCGGTGACGGTGATCGTCTCTTCGAGATTGCCGACACGCAGGTCGCCGTTGACCGTCGCGACGAAGTCGCCACTGAGTTCGATGCCTTCGCGCTTGACGACGCTGAATCCTTGCAGCGTGAAGGTCACGAGATAGGTCCCCGGCCGCAGATCGACGATGCGGTATTGGCCGGTGTCGTCAGTGACGACGGACCGCGCCTTCTCGATAAGTACGGAACTAGAGGCTTCGACCGTCACGCCCGGCAGAACAGCGCCGGACGCGTCTTTCACGACCCCAGTGATGGCGGCTTGCGCGTACGCAGCTGCCGGGAGGAGCAAGACCACTAACAGGGCTACCGCTGTTCTCCTGACTCGTGTAGGCATCGCGTTTCTCCTCACAGTGGGTGGTATTGCCCCGCAAGACCCGTGGGTGCCGAGATATAAGTGCCGGACGGTATGAACCCGGAACCGTGGCCCGATGGTCGTACGAACCCGTATTAATGGGGAGTTGAGGAAGAACGCGCGGAGAGTCGAATCGCACGCGAGTCAACTGGATGACCGTTAAGTGCGACGGAGTATACACGGAGGGCCGGTCCGACAGGACCGGCCCTATGAAATTTGCTTGGTGCCGGCGATGAAGGTCGCGCGTGGTTCGAAGCCCATGGATTCGTAGAGCTTCCGCGCTGCGGTGTTCTTCTCCCCCACCAGCAACGTGGCCTGACGCGCGGCGCGCGGTTGCGCCAGACGGCACGCCTCCTCGACGAGCCGCCGCGCAAAGCCTTCGCGGCGTCGGGCGGGATGGACGGCGACCTGTGCAAGGTGGATGGTGCCGGGCGCGATTCGCGTGGTGAGCACCAGCGCAACCATGTTGCCTGACTCGCGCACGACGCGCGTGAGTGTGGGCTCGAGATCGCCGCATCCAGGTCGCTCGACCAGCCCGCGTGTGTAGTGCTCCCACTCAGTCAGTGTGCCGCGGGGCGCAAAGTGGCGGCCATGCTCGCCATAGGCGGTGCGCAACAGCTCGGCCGCCTGCGGCAAATCGCCTTCGCGCCAGCCGTCCGCCGGGCTCGCACCGCCAGGATTCGCCGAGGCACTCAGCGGCCGCGATAAGTAGTGGTAGTACTCGCAAGTGAAGCCGCGATCGACGAGCGTCGTCTCGAATCCTTCGGCTCGATCCGGCACGAAGCACGACACGCGGGCCGGACGCGGTGGCACCGTCGCCATCTCGAGACACGCATCGACGAGCGCCGCCGTTGCCTCTTGCGTGTCCGCGGCGATGCCGCCGATATGCAGCGTCTCACCGTCGGGCATGTAGTAGCTCCAGCCGCGCACGGTGCGTTTGTGGTCGATCGCCATGCGGCCGGGAAGGCCCCATGTGGTGCGAGCTTGCTCGATCTCGCGCCAGGAATTCGACGCGTCCCACGTCAGTTCGCGCACCCAGAAGTCCTGCTCGCGCGCGTAGAGCAGCTGCGTGTCCGCCAGGTCGGCGTCACGCCAGTCACGAACGATCATCGCCACAGAGTACCACTCTCGTGGTGGGTACTTGGAGCAGGACCAGGAGTTGAAAGCAGTTCCCTGGTCCGGACTCCGTCCACTACAATGAGCACTTCAGTTTTTGGGCGAGTGCAGCTCGGGCACATACGGCACGGAACTCATCTGCACTAAACAGTAACCAGCGCTCAGGCCTTCCCACCTGGACGCGAGTCGCGGGACGCCGGCCAGCGGTCATCCGGCGACGACTAGTTGACGCGTACCAACCTATGACGCAGCGCGCCCTGCCGTCCATTCTTGTCGTCGAAGACGACATCGATCTCCGCCAAACCATTGTCGCCAGCCTCGAAGCCAACGGCTTTGCTGCGGCGCAGGCCAGTGACGCGGCCGATGCCACCGAGCGGTTGCGGTCCTTCGCGTACGACGGACTCGTCGTTGACCTGCGGCTGCCCGACGCCGACGGCATGACCGTCCTGGACGAAGCCCTCGAACGGTATCCGCAGATTCGCGCAGTGGTGATGACCGGTTTTGGCGGTGTCGCCGAAGCGGTCGCGGCGATCAAACGCGGCGCGGTGGATTTCCTGATTAAACCGTTTCAGCTGTCGCAGCTCGCACGCGTGCTGCACAGCGGACTCGAGCAGCAGCGGCTGCGCGAAGAGAACGCCGAGCTGAAGGCGCAGCTCAAGGGCAAGTTCCGCTTCGAGAACATCATCGGGCGTCACAGCACGATGCAGGCGTTGCTCACCACGCTCGAACTGGTGTCGCCGATGAACAGCACGGTGCTGATCAACGGAGAGACCGGCACGGGTAAGGAGCTCATCGCGCGCACGATTCACCACAACAGCCCGCGCGCCAGCGAGCGCTTCGTCGCTTTCAACGCGGCGGCGATACCCGAGACCCTCGCAGAGGCAGAGCTGTTCGGTCACGTCAAGGGCGCGTTCACCGGTGCGATCGCGTCGCGCGCCGGCCGCTTCGAACTCGCCCACCGCGGCACGTTGTTCATTGACGAAGTGGCGTCCATGTCGTTGCCACTCCAGGCCAAGCTGCTCCGCGCGCTGCAGGAGCGCGAGATCGAACGTGTCGGCGAATCTCGTCCGATGCGTCTCGATATCCGCGTCATCGCAGCGAGCAACATGGACTTGCGCAAGATGGTCAAGGAGGGGACCTTCCGCGAGGATCTCTTCTACCGCTTGAACGTGATCCCGGTGACGCTGCCGTCGCTTCGTCAGCGGCGCGAAGACATTCCGTTGCTCGCACAGCATTTCGTGCGGAAGTCGTGCATCGATAACAGCATTCCGGTGAAGACGGTGGCGCAGGAGACGCTGCGCGCGCTGATGGCCTACGACTGGCCGGGCAACATCCGCCAGTTCGAGAATGCGATCGAGCACGCCGTGGCCATGGCGGCTGCGAAAACGGAGATCGGTCCCGAAGCGTTGCCCGATGACGTGCGCGATCGCGCTGGCTCGATGCTGGTACCGACCGTCGCGATCCCGGACGAGGGACTGAACTTCACATCGCTCGTGTCACAGCTCGAACGCGAGTTGATCATGCGTTGCCTGGAAAAGACTGGCGGCAACAAGCGCCAGGCGGCACGGCTGCTCAACTTGAGCCGCACGACGTTCATCGATAAGTTGCATCGCCTCAATTTGGAACGAGGCGCGGCTTAGCCCAGAGCCCAGAGCCTAGAGCCCAGAGCCCAGAGCCTAAAGCCTCACACCGCCGGCAGGCGCAGCACAAACGTTGCGCCTCCATCCGCGCTCTCGAGCGTCAACGTTCCACCGTGCTCTTCGGCGATCTGCCGTGCGACGGCGAGGCCCAGTCCAGACGACTCCTCACGTGAGCGGGTCGTCACGAAGGGCTCGAACAGACGATCGGCCACGATCGGATCGATGCCCGGTCCGTTATCCGAGACCCGCACCACGACCCAACCGGCGGGCAGCTCGAGCTCCACGCGAATCGTGCCGTCCTGCTGCCCTGCCAGCGCTTGTTCGGCATTGACGATTAAATTCAAGACGGCTTGCAGGAGAAGGTTCGCGAAGCCCTGCACATCGACGACACCGGTCGTCGGCGGCGCGTAGACGATCGTCAGCCGGGCACGACCAATCGCAAATGTACGCAGGCTGACCGCGCGCGTCGCCACCTCGCGCATGCTCACACGACCGCGCTCATCGGGTTTCTGACGGGAGAAGGCCATGACGTCGGCGATGGCAAGGCTCGCCTTCGCGTTCTGTCCGTGAATGCGGCGCAGTCCGTCCGCGACTGCGGGTGGAGTCCCCGGCGCATCTTGCAGAAGCTCGGCGAGCCCGCCGATCACTTGCAACGAGTTGTTCAACTCGTGAAAGACGCCGGCAACGACCCGCGCGACCGTGGCCGACCGGTTCAGCGTGACGAGGTCATCGCGCCCCGGCAGACCCGGCGCGTGGCGTCCCGGAACACTCGGGGCATGCTTGGCCATCCTGCCCAACCTTCCGTTTTCTCCGCCCGTTGACACGCGCGTCGCGTCGATTCCGGTCGGGGTCGCTCAGGATATCAGCACGCCCTGTGTCGTAGTGCGCAGGCTGTAGCCGGCGCGTTGAAGCCTAGTACACTGATCGGTATGCAGCTCCGTACCGCCCGTGTGTGCCTCGATTGCGAGGAGGTGCATGACGCGCAGCAGTGTCCGACGTGCGCGTCGGAGACGTTCGCGTTTCTCACCCGTTGGGTTCCTGTTCCCGAGCGTCGTACGCGGCCGCGTCCGGCGGAAGTGGCGAATCGCGAAGCCGTCGAAACCTATCGTGAGATGTTGTCGACGAAGAAGACGAGCGGCTGGGGTCTGCTCGGTCGCGGTGCGTTGGGGCTGGCGGTCTTTGGTGTGGCGGGCTGGATGTGGCAACGCAATACCCGGCCTGAAACGAAGTCGAAAGGCAGCGGTCCAGCATCGGGCGACGACCGCGGCACGGGTTCATGACCCGCACGCCTTCCATCTCGCACCGCATCAACGCCGAACGTATCGTCCTGCTCGGTTGGGGCCGCGCCATTCTGCTCCAGCTCGCCCATCCGCTCATTGCCGCTGGCGTTCACGATCACAGCGGCTTCCGATCGACGACGTGGGCCGCCGTCACGCGTCTGTATCACAC
>JBKPRH010000341.1:0-15080 GCA_046765795.1 Acidobacteriota bacterium
GTGGTTCGTGGTTCGTGGTGAAGAACCAGGAACTTCTGTAAGAACCAACCAACAATCACCCACCACCAACCACGAACGAGCGACTGGCATTGCCCGTGCACCGTGGCGCTCCGACGTGGGGACGCGCGATGCCTGATGCCCTCCAGGGCGACGCATGCGTTGCCGCGACATTGGAGACGTCACATGCTGAAGAACGGATTAATGAAGGGTGTGCTTGTCGCTGCGGTGCTCATGTGCGCCACCGTGGCGAGTGCACAGGACCTGGGGAAACAGACGGTGAATTTCACGCTGGGTTACTTCACGCCTCTTGGCTTCGACTCGCGCGACATCGATGACGTGTTGATTGCCAACAGCACGTTTCTGCAAACGCGCGGCCGCTCGTTTCTCGACCTCGACGAATTCAACGGAGCGTCAGTCGGCGGCGAGTGGCTGTTTCCTCTGGCACGTCACATCGAGGGCGGGATCGGCGTCAGCTACACCTCGCAAACCTCTCATACCGTCTACGCAGACTTCGTGGATCCCGATGGGACTGAGATCGATCAAGACCTGAAGCTGCGCCTCACGCCAATCGCGTTCACGGTGCGGCTGATTCCTGTCAGCCCGCGCTCACCGTTCCAGCCGTACGTCGGTGGCGGCATCGGTCTCATCAGCTGGAAATACACAGAGGTCGGTGAGTTCGTTGATTTCAACGCCGGGAGAGAGATCTTCAACGGCAACTTCGAAGACAGCGGCACCAATGTCGGACCGGTGTTCCTCGGCGGCATCCGATTCGCCGGCGACGCCTTCAGCACGGGCTTTGAGATTCGCTACCAGCATGCGAAGGGCGATCTCGGTTCGGATTTCGCCGCGCCGAAGATCGATCTCGGCGGCTGGACGTACAACTTCACCGCTGGTGTGCGGTTCTAGTCACGGCGGTATAAGGACACACCGCCGCCTTCGCACACCTTCGTCATCCCATGGGTGAACGTGTCGTGGCGGCGTATTCGCTGAGCGAGTACGTCGCCGCCTTCTGATTGCTCCTCGACCAGCATCCAGCCGGCGTGCGGCGCGGGGCCCGTCTCGAGTGCCAGGTCCCATAACGCGCCGTTGCCTTCGTGAATGAATTCGGCGATCGCAAAGCCCTCGTGCGAGAGCTCCTGCATGTAGTGGGCGAGTGAGCCCATGCTCGCAAGCACTTTCTCCCCGTGGTAGGCGGGCGCGAGACATGACGTCACCCGCTGCCGTGCCACGCTGTTTGAGGCATCGAGTTGCGCTTCGAGAAGCAGCGGACTTTGGCTGCTCCATGGGGGCGACTCGATGAGCGTCGCGCCGACGAGAACAGCAGCAAGAAGCCAGGCGATCATCGGCGACGACGGAGGGCTGGTCCTTTGGGACCGGCCGGGCGTAAGAGCGCCAACCGCAACTCCGCAGAACAGCGCGCACGCCGTGACGACAGGCACCATGTAGCGGATCCGAAACGGATGCGCCTCGTAGAACGCATACGCCGGTAGCGCGGCGGCCGCGAAGAGGACGATCGTCACGAGATTCGCTGATTCGTCAGGGTGCCGCAACGCTCGCCACGCGACCCACGCGGCTGCCGTCAATCCGACGATCTCAATCACGTACCCGCTGAGACGATGCGTGCCCCACCAAATGGCAAGTAGTGATTTCACGATCTGTGCGTCGTAGGTCGGATCGGGCTCGTAGAAACCTCCAGTGACGAACCACGCACCCACAGTCAATCGACTGAGCACGAGAAAGAGGCCGACGGCGGCGGCAGGCCAGAGCGCGATTCGCCACGTTTGACGTACGACGAGTCGAAGAGCATGACCCTGCCGCCAGAGCACGAAGGCCGCAACGCCAATGGCGCCTGCAAGGATCGGCCACGCCTCATAGCGCGTCCATGTCGTCAGGAAGAGTGCCCATCCGAGTGAATTCGGTACGCGTTTGGCTGACGAAGTGATCAGCCACTCGCGCAGCAAGAGCACCGACACAAGTGTTGCTGCGAGGAGCAGCGGCTCGGTCATCGGTGTGACGTGCACGTAGAGCAGATTCGGATTCAGGACGATCAGCGCGGCTGAGACGAAAGCGCCCAGCATCGAGCCGGTCATCGACACGACAAGTCGCGACATCGCCCAGACAGAGACACCGAGGCAACCGACCGACAGTAGTGATCCGAATGCACCGCTGCGGTAGAGCACATCGATCTGCGTCGGCACGATCTGGATCAAATGCGGCAGCGGCAGCCAGACCGCGCCAATTTGCCGCCATCCGGGTGTCAGGCTATCGATCACGCGGCGCGCGACGACGAGATGTGCCTTGGCGTCGTAGTGGGCGAGGACGAGACCGTCGTTGAGGTAGACGATCCACGCGGCGAGCCCGGCAAGCAGCGCGACCGCGGCCAGCAGCCGCTCTGGATGTCGTGCGCGGGCTATAATCACGGGGCCGCGTCAAGCATAGCGGATCAACGACCACCTCAGTGCGTTCCTTCATTACCTGGCTACATGGCATCGCTCTTACGTTGGGTGGGCCAGGACTATTTGTCGTTGCGTTTCTCGACTCGTCGTTTGTGTCGCTGCCGCAGATCAACGACATTCTGGTCGTGCTGATGGTCATCGAGCACAAGGAGCGCATGCTGTACTACGCCTTGATGGCGACAGCAGGATCGGTGCTCGGCTGCCTGACCATCTACTACATCGCCGAGAAGGGCGGGGAGACGTTCCTGCGCAAGCGGCTGCATGCCGGCCATATCGAACGCGCGCTGTCGTTGTATCGCCGGCACGGTGTGCTCGCATTGATGGTGCCGGCACTGTTGCCGCCGCCGGCGCCGTTCAAGCTGTTCGTGTTGGCAGCGGGGCTGGCCGAAGTGCGCGTGTGGCAGTTCGTGTGGGCGATCGCGGTCGCGCGCGGAGCGCGGTATCTGGCGCTCGGTGTGCTCGCCATGTACTACGGCGACCGGGCGCTCGAGCTGATGCGCACACATGGCCAGGTCATCGCGATGTGGCTGGCCGGGCTGATCGTGCTCGGTGCGGTGCTGTGGTGGCTGCGCGGGAAGCGGCTCGCGCGCACGAGGGCGGCTGATACCCCGTGAACGTGGAGCTGTCGGTCGTCATTCCGCTCTACAACGAGGAACAGAACGTCGCGCCTCTGCATGCGGAGCTGTCAGCCATCCTCAAATCAATGGCCGTGCCGCACGAGATCGTCCTCATCGACGATGGCAGTACGGATGGTACGTTCGAGGTCCTCCGGCGCATCCAGGCGAGCGATCCACACGTGCGGGTCGTCCGCTTCACCCGGAACTTCGGACAGACAGCAGGATTCGCCGCGGGGTTCGCGTATGCCCGCGGTCAATTCATCGCGACGTTTGACGGCGACCTGCAAAACGATCCGGTAGATATTCCGCGCATGCTCGACATCGCGCGAAACTACGACGTGGTGTGCGGCTGGCGCCGGGATCGCAAGGACGACTTCCTGACGCGCTCTGTGCCATCAGTGATTGCCAGCCGGCTCATAGGTCTGGTCAGTGGCGTCAACGTGCACGACGTCGGCTGCTCGCTGAAGATCTTCCGGGCTGAAGTGGTGAAGCCATTGAAGCTCTCGCCCGGGATGCACCGGTATCTGCCGCAACTGGCCAGCCAGCTTGGCGACCGTGTGACGGAGGTCGTGGTCAATCACCGCCCGCGTCGCTTCGGGCAGTCCAAGTATGGGTTGTCTCGTACGTTCCGAGTCGTGTCTGATCTCGTCAAGCTGCGGCGGCTGATGCGCGAAGCTGTTGATCCCGCGACGCCTGCGCCACGACTGTATGAAGTCGCCGAAATGCTCGAGTCCACAGCCTAAAGCCCAAAGCCTAGAGCCCAAAGCCTAAAGGCCTAGAGCCCAAAGCCGGTAGACTTATAGACGATGTCGTATCGAAGCTCCCTCGAGGCCCGCATTGCCAAGAAGACGACCAAGGCGATCACCGACTTCAATCTCATCGAAGACGGCGACCGCATCATGGTCGGTCTGTCAGGTGGCAAGGACAGCTGGGCTCTCTTGCAGACGCTCGACAACCTTCGGAAGCGTGCACCAATCTCGTTCTCGCTCATCGCCGTCAACGTCGATTCGGGCTACAAGGATTACAAGCACGGCGTCATCGCGAAGACCTGCGAAGCGCGCGGCTGGGAGTACCGCATCGAGCACACGTCGATTGGCGACGTGATGGACGACATCCTCGACTCGGGGGCGACACCCTGTTCGCTCTGTGCCCGGTTGCGGCGTGGCGTGCTGTATCGGATCGCGACGGAAGTCGGCGCTACGAAGATCGCCCTGGGCCATCACCTCGACGACTTCATCGAGACGCTGTTGCTGAACCTGTTCTTTGCCGGCGCGCTCAAGGCGATGCCCGCGCGCCTCGTCTCCGACAACGGCGAGCACGTCGTCATCCGTCCGTTCGCTTACGTCGGTGAAGACGAGGCACGCCTGTACTGCAAGGAAGTCGAACTCCCCATCATCGGCTGTTGCTGCCCGGCGTGCGGCGATCTCAGCCTGCAGCGCCAGCGCGTCAAGCGACTGATCATGGATCTCGAAGTGGAGCACCCTGGCGTCAAGCAGTCGATGCTCAAGGCGCTCGGCAATGTGATGCCGCGGCATCTGCTCGACACGCGCCTCAATCCGAGCGGGGAACTCCGCGACAGCGCCGCACTGCGGCTCGCAGAGGCGACCGCGGGCCAGCTGATTCAAATCCAGTCGTAACCACGAGAGATGCGCGCTGTCATCCAGCGTGTAACCTCGGCGCGCGTGCGCGTCGGAGAACGCGTCACCGGCGAGATCGAGCGCGGACTCCTCGTGCTGCTTGGCGTCGGCAAGGGTGACTCGCAGGTCGATGTGCAGTACATCGCAGGCAAGATCCGCGATCTCCGTGTCTTCGAGAGCGATGAAGGTAAGCCGATGGATCGATCCGTGATCGACGTCGGTGGGGCAGTGTTGGTCGTCTCGCAGTTCACGCTGTACGGCGACGTTCGCAAAGGCCGACGGCCGTCGTTCGATGACGCCGCTCCTCCGGCTGATGCCCGAAATCTCTACGAAGCGGTCGTGAGAGAATTGCGAGCAGCACAGGTGCCGGTATCCACCGGCGAATTCCAGGCCATGATGCATGTTGAACTGGTGAACGACGGGCCGGTCACCGTACTCGTGGACAGCAAACGGCAATTTTGATGAATCAACGGCTACTGATCGCAGCAGCGTTCATGCTGCTTCCACTCTCGGCGTCTGCCCAGCAGCGACCGCTCGTCACCGAAGATCCCGAAACGATTGGCGCCGGCCGGATACTCACGGAGTTCGGCTTCGACTACGGTAAGGACGTCAGCTATCCGGCGTCCGGTCTCGAGGGCAACCTGCTGCGCCTGCCACTCGTCGGCATCAGCGTCGGCGTGAGCTCGATCGCCGAAGTGCAGATCGACGGCGGCTTTTATAACCGGCTGTCGATCAGCGAGCGCAACGTCGCACCACTCTCGGACATGGTGACCGCCACAGGCGATTCCACGTCCGACGTCGAGGACTGGTCGATGGGCATGAAGGTGCGGCTCCTGTCGGAGACAGCCCGGCGGCCGGCGTTCGGATTCCGGTTCGCGACGAAGCTGCCCAATGCGTCCAACGAGAGTGGACTCGGCCTCGACACGACGGACTTCTTTGCCTCGGTGCTTGGTGCCAAGACCGTGCAGTCGATTCGAGTGGTGGGCAACCTCGGTCTGGGGATCCTGGGTGACCCGACCCGAGGCGATCGTCAGAACGACGTGTTGACCTACGGTTTCTCGTTGGCGCGGGCACTCACGCAGGCGGCCGAGATCGTCGGTGAGATCAACGGCCAGATCGACACGGCCGAAGGCGTGGCGCCGCCCGGCACGGGATCGCGCGGTGAGATACGTCTGGGCGCGCGCTACACCGTGGGCGGGTGGCGGGGCGATGTCGCCGTTCGACTGGGTGTGACATCGCGCGACCCGAGCATCGGCTTCGCGGCCGGGTTCACCTACGTCTTCAACGCGTTCACACTGCCCTGATGCCCGCACGAGTGACGAAGGCGCACGCCTACGGGAACGACTTTCTCTTCGTCCCCTCGGGCGACGTGCGCGGCGACCTGCCCGATCTGGCCCGTCGCATGTGCCATCGCCATCATGGCGTCGGAGGCGACGGGCTGATCGTGTACGAGCTTCGACCTGGCGGCGCCATCATGCAACTGCTGAACGCGGATGGCAGCGCATCGGAGCTGTCCGGCAACGGTTTACGTTGTCTCGCCGCGCTTGTCGCCCGCGCGCAGAATCTGACTGCCGGTGCATCGGTCCTCGTCGATACCGACGCTGGTGCGAAGCGACTCGAGCTGACGGGTCGCGAAGGGGAGCGCTACACCTTCAGGGCCGCGATGGGGGCGCCGGAGGAGCTGCGAGAAGAGAACATCGCGATCGCCGGAGAATCGATTCGGGCCAGCGTGCTTCGCATCGGCAATCCACAGTGCATCGTGCTCGGTCCGCTGCCTGATGCCGAACGTTTTCACCGAATCGGGCCGCTCCTCTCAACTCATTCGATGTTCCCGGCGGGAACAAATGTGGAGTTTGCCCAGGTCGAAGCGCCGGACCGCGTGCGAATCCTGGTCTGGGAGCGTGGCGTTGGACCGACGTCCTCGTCCGGAACAGGTTCGTCGGCGTCAGCCGTGGCCGCAGCGGCGCATGGCGGCGCGGCTCGGGACGTTGACGTGATCGCACCCGGTGGAACGCAGCGCGTCGAGTGGCGTGATGACGGCGTCTATCTGACCGGCTGGGCCGAGATCGTCATGGAAGGCCAGTGGATCGTTTTCTGATCACGGCCGGATCAGTTCCTGATCCGGCGCCTACTTGCGACGTCGCGTAGATTGCGCGGCGGCGGTGTTCGGTGCGGCTGGCAATACCTTCTGCAGTCGCTCTTTCGTCGCGGTCAAAACCTTCTGCGCCCCCGCATAGTCCTCTGCCTGCATCGCTGAGCCCGCTTTTTGCACTTCCGCAGTACTCGTGGTGACGACCTGCTGCGCCGTGCGTCGAGTGCGCGGCGTGCGCGCAGCCGCCGGACTCGCGATCCACGCATTGACCTGCGTGATGAGCGCATTCACTTCCGCGATCGAACGCTCGACTTCGCCACGAACTTTGGCGCGTGTATCGGCAGCCACACGGGCGGCGTTCTGCGCCTGCTCGCGGCTGTCGATGGCGTGATTGAGCGCGAGCCGGTAGTCACCCTGAGCCACGGCATCGGTGGCGTTCTTGAGCGCCGTGGTGGCAGCTGAGAACTCTGTGGGTGCGTAGCGGTCGGCGCCAGCAGCGCGCGCGGCATCGATCGCGCCCTGGGCCTGATCCATTTCCTTGTTGGGAGGAGATGTGCACGCGGTGGCGAGCACGACCAGGAGGCACGCCAGATAAGCGCGGCACCAGAGACGCATGAAGGATTG
The DNA here is from genome assembly GCA_046765795.1 of Acidobacteriota bacterium. Classification (GTDB taxonomy): domain Bacteria; phylum Acidobacteriota; class Vicinamibacteria; order Vicinamibacterales; family UBA2999; genus Gp6-AA40. Next base: position 7,427 of record JBKPRH010000341.1, read on the forward strand.
AGTATAGATGAAAGGTGTCGCACCGCACGACCGCCCACGCGAGAAACTGGAGCGCCTCGGACCGACAGGACTCGGCGACAACGAGCTGATGGCCGTCGTCCTCGGGGGTGGTGTCCGCGGTCACAGCGCGCTCGATCTGGCCAATCGCCTGCTCGAGCACGCCGGCGGCCTCCATGGGTTTACGCGTCTGAGCGTCAGCGCGTTGTGCCATGTCGCGGGAATCGGGCGCGCACGCGCCGCACAGGTGATTGCCGCGATCGAGCTCGGACGCCGCACCCTGATTCGGGACATGATCGAACGTCCGCGGCTCCTCACACCTCGCCAGGTCGCGGCGTATTTGCTACCCGAGTATGGGTCGAGCGCGGTCGAGCAGTTCGGCATTCTGATGCTCGACTCGAAGAATCGGGTGCTGCGAATCAAGCTGCTGTCCGTCGGATCCTTGAACAGCACCGTCGTCCATCCGCGCGAGGTCTTCAGAGAAGCAGCGGCGGCGGCAGCGGCGGCCATCATCCTGTTTCACAACCATCCGTCAGGGGATCCGAGTCCCAGTCGCGACGACTTTCAGCTGACCGACCGGATGTTGGAAGCGGGAGAGATCATGGGCATCGACGTCATCGACCATCTCATCCTGGCTGACCAGACCTACTACTCGATGACGGAGTCGGGCCACATTCGACCGCGAAGGTCGGAGTAAGAAGTACAATCGACAGCTTGTGAAGGTCCTGTACTTCGACTGCTTTGCGGGTGCGGCTGGAGACATGGTCCTCGGCGCGCTGATCGACGCCGGCGTAACGCTCGAGGAGGTCCGGCGGGCGCTCGGGAGCCTCGCGATCTCACCGGCTACTGTCTGGACCGAGCGGGTCACGCGGACCGGCATTGCGGCCACAAAGTTCTGCGTCAAGGGAGAGCACGGACCGCTGGACCACGCCCACGACGACAGTCGTGGCCACGACGACAGTCGCGACCATGAACACGAGCATGGCCATCATCACCAGGGCCATCGTCATGTCCACACGGAGCCGCACGAGGAAAAGCATCACCACGTGCACCGGACGCTCAATGACATCAACCGTCTGATTGACGGTTCGGCGTTGAGCCAGACGGGAAAGGATCGCGCGAAGGAACTGTTTGCCAGGTTGGGTGAAGCCGAGGCAGCCGTACATGGGACATCACTTGCGCAGGTGCACCTGCACGAAGTGGGGGCGCTCGACTCGATCATCGACATCGTCGGGACGGTGTTCGCAATGGAAACGCTCGGAGCGGAGCGCATCGTGGCGTCGCCGTTGAATGTCGGCAGTGGCACTGTTCGCACCGCACATGGGGTATATCCGGTGCCCGCGCCGGCGACTGCACGGTTGTTGAAGGACGCACCTATCTACGCGGGGGCGCAGAAGGTCGAGATGGTGACACCGACCGGTGCGTTGCTGATCACGGGCTACGCTCAGGAGTTTGGTCCGGTACCGCCGATGCGCGTGGCGCAGATTGGCTATGGAGCGGGCAACCGCGATTTCGCCGATATGCCCAACGTGCTACGGGTGCTGATCGGTGAAATGGATGCCACGGCGACGAGCCACACAGTCGTGGTCATCGAGGCCGAGATCGACGATATGAACCCGCAGATTTTCGGGGTGCTGATGGACCGTCTGCTGGCTCAAGGCGCGCTCGATGTGTTCTACACGCCGATTCAGATGAAGAAGAACCGGCCGGGCACGTTGCTCAGCGTCATTGCGGCGCCGGACAAGCGCGAGGTGATGACCGGAACGATTTTCCGCGAGACGACGACGATCGGCGTGCGCTATCGGGAAATGACGCGCGAGTGTCTCGATCGACGAACCGTGACCGTGACAACGAGCGTCGGAGATGTACGAATCAAGGTGGCGGCGCGGAACGGACAGATCTTTAATGCCGCGCCGGAGTTCGAGGACTGCGTGCGCCTGGCTGGACAGCACAACCTGCCCGCCAAGACTGTTCAGGCGCTGGCAATGAAGGCCTGGCTCGATGCCGGGAATCTGGAGTTATGAGCGCGTCGTTTATCACCACGCCGATCTACTACATCAACGCTCAACCGCACGTCGGCCACGCCTATACAACGATGCTGGCCGATGCGATCGCACGATCGCAGCGGTTGATGGGGGAGGACGTGTTCTTCCTCACCGGCACCGACGAGCACGGGCAGAAGGTCGCCCGTGCGGCGCAGAAGGCCGGCAGGGAGACGAAGAAGTTCGCGGACGAGGTTGCTGGCGCGTTCCGGCAGATGACTGTGGACCTGTCGATCTCGAACGACGACTTCATCCGGACCACTGAGCCGCGTCACTACGCGGCCGCCCAAGAGATCTGGAATCGCGTCCTGAAGGCCGGCGACATCTACAAAGGCGAGTACGAGGGCTGGTACTGCACGGTGGACGAGATCTTCGTTCCCGAGGCCCAGCTCGTGGACGACAAGTGTCCGACCTGCGGATCGAAGGTCGAGCGACTGAAGGAAGAGAGTTATTACTTCCGGTTGTCCAAGTATCAGCAGCCGTTGCTCGATTGGTATCGCGAGCATCCGGATTTCGTGCAGCCCGAGTTCCGATTGAACGAGGTCAAGGCGTTCGTCGAGGCCGGGTTACAGGATCTCAGCATCAGCCGCACGTCGTTCACATGGGGCATTCCAGTCCCCGGTGATCCGAAGCACGTGATGTATGTGTGGTTCGACGCGCTGACGAACTACCTCACCGCGCTCGGCTTCGGTTCGGGTGCGCCTGATGCCGAGGCACGCATCGCGAAATATTGGCCGACGGTGACGCACTTCGTCGGCAAGGAGATCGTCCGTCAGCACGCGCTGTACTGGCCAGCGTTCCTGATGTCCGCGGGCATCACGCCGCCGCGCCGCATCATCGCGCACGGTTTCTGGTTGATGGGCGGGGCCAAGATGTCGAAGTCGCTCGGCAACGTGGCCCGCTATCAGGAATATCAACAGATCTTCGGGCTGGACGGCCTTCGCTACTTCGCGTTGCGCGAGATGCCGCTTGGTCAGGATGCGAACTTCTCGGACGAAGCCATCCTGACGCGCTTCAACGCCGACCTCGCGAACGATCTTGGCAACCTGGTCAGCCGCGCGACGACGATGGTGCATCGCTATCGCGATGGTGTGATTCCAGAGGCTCCACAGGAACGGGCGCAGCAGCTGGATCGCGATCTCGAGGCGGCAGTGGGCGCGGCGATCGACGCGGTGAAGGCGAACTTCAAGGCGTATCAGGTGAGTCTTGCGCTCCAGGACGCCTGGACGCTCGTCCGGCACGTGAACAAGTACATCGTCGAACGCGAGCCTTGGAAGCTGGCGAAGGACGTAACGAACACGGACGTGCTGAACCAGACGCTGTATCGCGGCGCAGACGCGCTTCGTGTGATCGCCGCGCTTGTCGATCCGGTAATGCCCGACGCCGCCGGCCGAATTCGCCGGATGCTTGGCGTCACCAGCGAGCCGTGGACGACGCTGCGGGCGGGTGCGCTCGAACCGGGGACAAAACTCGGAGATGTCGAGCCTCTGTTCCCGAGAATCGAAAAGAATCTGGAGGAACTGCGTACTATGAGCACGGGCAACGAGTCCGCCCCTACACCCGCTGCCACGTCAGTGGCTGCGACCCCTGCTGCCGCACCAGCGGCTGCGGCACCGAAGGCGGCTCCAGCCGCGCAGACGCCAGCCGCCACGCCACCTGCTTCGGCTCCAGCGGCTGCGCCGTCGAGTGACGGCCACATTGCGATCGATGACTTCATGAAAGTGGAGCTTCGAGTCGCAAAGGTCCTCGAGGCAGAAGCGGTGCCCAAATCGAAGAAGTTGATCAAGCTGAAGGTGGACGCCGGCACCGATCAACGGACGATTCTCGCGGGCATCGCCGAAGCGTACAAGCCGGAAGAACTCGTCGGCCGGACGATCGTCATCGTCGCCAATCTGAAACCGCGGCCGATGATGGGGATGGAGTCGCAGGGAATGGTGCTTGCGGCGAGCACCGAGACTGGACCACCGTCATTGGTAGCTGTGGATCCCAGCCTACCTGCCGGCGCGCGAGTTCGGTGATCGATTCACATTGTCACCTTGCGGGCGACGACTTCACGAGCGATCTCGGGGAAGTCGTCGGCCGCGCCAAAAACGCCGGTCTCTCAGGGGCACTCGTCATCCTCGGCGCTGAAGACGTCGCTGAACTCGGGCGAGCGGCGACTGTTTCCAGCGCGTGGGACCAGGTGCGCTTCTCGGTTGGCGTGCATCCGCACCAGGCAGGGCAGTTCGCCTCCGATCCGGCGCAGGCCGCGCAGCAGGCACAGGTGGCGATTGACGCTCAGCCTATGAGTCGTGCGGTGGGTGAGATTGGCCTGGACTACCACTACGACTTCGCACCACGTGACGTGCAGCAGCAGGTCTTCCGCGAGCAGATCCGGCTGGCGGCACGGTTGCGTTTGCCAATCGTGATTCACACGCGTGAGGCGGAGGAGGATACGTTCCGCATTCTCGAGGAGGAACGCGCTCGCGACATCGGCGGGGTGTTCCACTGTTTCACCGGCGACCGCGAGATGGCTGAGCGCTGCCTCGATCTCGGTTTCTATCTGTCGCTCGCCGGAATCGTCACGTTTCCACGGGCGCTCGAATTGAAAGAAGTGGCGAAGATGGTGCCACTCGATCGACTGCTGATCGAAACCGATAGTCCCTTCCTCGCACCGGTTCCGCACCGCGGGAAGCGCAACGAGCCCGCCCATGTGGCGCGTGTCGCGGAGGTCATCGCCTCGCTGCGCGGAACCACCGCAGAGGCGATTGCCGATGCCACGCAGCAGAATCATGTGCGCCTGTTCGTCCCGTAACTCCAACAGCTTGCACGAATTAGCCCGCGTAACGCGTTGCAATCTCGACGCGGATGTGGTCTGATTTGACGACTTGAATCCGATCGCGCAGAAGCCCTCATCTGTCGCTCTCGCCCAGCTATTCGAGCCAATTCGCGAGGATCTTCGCGAGGTGGAGCGCGAGTTCGCACGCCACGTTCAGTCGCAAGTGGCCCTCATCCCGCAGATTGGCAACTACATCCAAGACGGCGGTGGCAAGCGCATCAGGCCGGCGGTGTTGCTGATGGCGGCGCGCATGGCTGGCTACACCGGCGAACGCGCGGTGCTGTATGCGTCGGTGATTGAGTTCATCCACACCGCAACGCTGGTGCACGACGACATCATCGACGAGTCGGAGTTGCGCCGCGGCCGCGAGGCCGTGCACACGCGGTGGGGTAATCACATCACAGTCCTGTTCGGCGACTTCCTCTATCTCAAGTCGATGTCGCTGGCGCTGACGCAGGACAACCTCGAGATCATTCGCCACCTGTGCGACGTCACCCTGCGCATCGTCGAGGGCGAGATCTACCAGCTGACGAAGAACGGCTCGGTGGACCTGAGCGAGGAAGAGCATTTCGACATCGTCAAGCGCAAAACGGCGGTCCTCTTCGCAGGCTCCGCGCGGATTGGCGCGATGCTGGGCCCGACGACGCGCGAGCAGCAGGAAGCGTTGTGGGATTACGGCCTCAATATCGGCATGGCCTTCCAGATTGTCGATGACCTGCTCGACTTCACCGGCGAAGAAGTTGCGCTCGGCAAACCAGTCGGTGGCGATCTTCGCGAAGGCAAGATGACGCTGCCGGTGATCCACCTCCGCGACAAGGGCGACGCCCGCGCGAACGCGCTGCTGCGAAAGGTCGTCGAGTCACGTGATGTCACGCTCGACGAGTGGCGGGAGATCCGCACGCTGCTGACACAGTCGCGATCGATTGACTACGCGCGCTGGAAGGCGACCGAGTACGTCGAGTTCGCGAAGAAAGCGCTCTACGCGTTCCCGCCCTCGGAAGCGCGCGATGCGTTGATGTACTTGCCGGACTACGTCATATCCCGTGATCGCTAGTAATTCAAAATTCAAGATGCAAAATGCAAAAGGGCTTGTTTGCATTTTGACTTTTGCATTTTGAATTAGATGGATCCGTTCTCCCGCATCACTGAACTTCGTCGCCTCATTCGTCACCACGAAGAGCTGTACTACCTCGCCAACCAGCCAGAGATCAGCGACGCCGAGTTCGACGATTTGATGCGCGAGCTCCTGCATTTGGAGCAGGAGCATCCCACCCTGGTGACGCCAGACTCGCCGACGCAGCGCGTGAGCGGCCGTGTCAGCGAGGGCTTCGAGAGTGTTCGGCACGCCGAGCCGATGCTCAGCCTGGACAACGCCTACAACGAAGACGAGCTGAGAGCGTTCGACGAGCGCGTGCGCAAAGGCCTCGCCGAATCGGGCGCGATGCCGGCGTCGGTGGACTACGTCGCGGAACTGAAGATCGACGGCCTCAGCATCGCGCTGACGTATGAGGACAGTGCGCTCGTGCGCGCCGCGACACGCGGCGATGGGACAACGGGCGAGGACGTGACGAGTAACGTTCGAACCATCCGCGCGATCCCGCTGCGGCTTCGTGACTCGGTGCCAGGACGCATCGAGGTGCGAGGCGAGGTGTATCTCCCGCGTGCGGCATTCGAGAAGATGAACAAGGATCGCGCCGAGGCCGGTGATCTGTTGTTCGCGAACCCGCGCAACGCGGCGGCCGGCGCGCTGAGGAATCTCGATCCCTCCCTGGTGTCGAAACGCGGGCTGGGCGCCTACACGTATCAACTGGTCGCCAACGAGCCGGTGCGACCGCCATCACATGGCGAGACACTCGAACGGCTGAAGGCCTGGGGGCTGCCGGTCGAATCGCATTGGACGCGCTGTCATGGCATCGACTCGCTCGTGGCGTTCTGCGCCGAGTGGGCCGAGAGGCGGCGCACGCTTGGCTTCGACACCGACGGGGTTGTGATCAAGGTGGACGCGCTCGAGAGCCGGAGACGACTCGGAACGACGAGCAAGTTTCCGCGGTGGGCCGTCGCGTTCAAGTTCCCGGCCGAGCAGAAGACGACACGCCTCAAAGAGATCGCCGTCAACGTGGGCCGCACGGGAGCGGTGACTCCTTTCGCCGTTCTCGAACCGATCTTCGTCGGTGGCACCACCGTTTCGATGGCGACGCTTCACAATGCCGACGACATCGCGCGCAAGGACATCCGGGCCGGCGACTGGGTCATCGTCGAGAAAGCCGGCGATGTCATTCCACGCGTCGTCGGGCCGGTGCTCAGTAAGCGGCCAGACGACTCCCAACCGTGGGTGATGCCCACGGCATGTCCCGAGTGCGGCAGCCACCTGCATCGCGAAGAAGAAGAGGCGGTATGGCGCTGCGAGAACGTCTCGTGTCCGGCGCGATTACAGCGTGGACTCGAGCACTTCGCCGGCCGCGGCGCTATGAACATCGAAGGCCTCGGTGAGTCGCTGATCAAGCAACTGATCGAGAGCGGGCTCGTTCGTGACTACGCCGATGTGTATCACCTGAAGGCCGAGCAGATCGCCAACCTGACGAGTACGTCGGTCCGCGGTGACGGGAAGACCATCGAGCGTCGGGTGGGCGAGAAGAACGCGGCGAAAGTCATCTCTGAGATCGACCGCAGCAAGAGCAACGAGCTGTGGCGGCTGCTGTATGGCCTCGGCATCCGTCACATCGGTGAGCGGGGCGCGCAGGTACTGGCCAGGGCATTCGGCTCGGTCGATGTTCTCATTCGGGCGTCCCTCGATCAC
>JBKPRH010000342.1:0-5554 GCA_046765795.1 Acidobacteriota bacterium
TAGTTGCCCTTCGTTGCGAGGTCGAGCGCGGTGATGCTGATTAGCTTCGTACCTGGCTTGACGAGCGATCGCGACGCTCGCGTCAATCCGTCGCGCACGGTGCTGACCGTTCCCCAGAAGTCGGTCAGCTCGAGGCCGAGGATCACATCAGCGTCGGCGATGAGCTGACGCGAGTTGCTCGTTTGATTGAGCGGATGGCGCGAGGGGAAGTTCATGCGCCCGCCCTGACTCACGACCGGCGCCTGCAGTGCCTCGGCGAGTGCGATGAGATGCGTGATCCCAGCCGGCGTCCGCGCTGCGCGATCGGCGACGATGACCGGGTTCTGCGCATTGACGAGCAAACGTGCCGCTTCAGCGACCGCACCGGAGTCGCCCTGCGGCGGCGTCGCCACCGTGAGTCTCGGAATGCGCAGGCGCGAGCTGACCTCTTGCGAGATCGGATCCTCCTGCAGGCCGCCATCGATGACGAGCAGCACCGGCATCATCGGCGGAGTCATCGCGATCTTGTAGGCCCGCATCGCCGATTCGGCAAAGTGCGGCAGCGAGATCGGCTGGTCGTCCCACTTGATGAAGTCGCGCACCATCGCAGCGGCGTCCTGCACGCTGTGCGCCCATTCCACCCCGGGGCGGCGCAGCGTCGCGTCGAGTGAGTTGCCGGCCAGAACGTATACGGGCACGCGATCGCAGTAGGCGTTGTAGATCGCCATCGCCGCGTGCTGCATGCCGACGGTGCCGTGGCAGAGCACCGCCATCGGCTTGCCCTCAGCCTTGAAATAGCCGTGCGCCATCGCGACGGCGGACTCCTCATGACAGCAGGTGATGAACTCGGGCTTGGTGTTGTTGCCGTAGTTGATGATCGATTCGTGAATGCCGCGGAAGCTCGAGCCGGGATTCGAGGCGATGAACTCGAAGTTCAGCGTCTTGATTACATCGACCATGAAGTCGCCACCGGGGCGATCGGTGGTGAGCACTTCGACGCCGCCCGTGGGATCGACTTCGCGCGGTGCGACTGGCGCGCTTGCCTGAGCAGGCGCGCCCGCCGGAGCGGGCGGCGTCGCCTGAGGTGCTTCGTTCGCCGCGGCCGCGGCGCCGGCACCAAGCGCAGCTGCGCCGGTCACGGCCGCAGTCTTCAGGAAATCACGACGATCGACGGAACGCTTCTCTGACATCGCCGCCTCCGAGCGGCGACAGTCTACTGCACGTCCGGCTAAAGCCGGACACTACGTACACCTAGAGGCGGGTCTTCAGACCCGCCTTAATGGGCCACGGTGGCCGCCGCTGCCACCGCAACGGCCGCCGCGGGCGGCGCGTTCCTGGGCTCAGGCGGCTTATGGGCCGCGGTCGCCGGCAGCCGTTCCTTGAGGAGCCGGTCGGCGTGCGCGAAGAAATCCTCGCGCGCGATCGTGCCAGCGTCCACGTCAGCAAGAAGCGACCGTTGCGCCTTGTATTCCCTGTTCTCGATCCCGGCCTTGCTCTGCAGCATCCGCCAGGCCTTCCGGCGCTCGACGCAGAAGAGCACGAGTTGGCGCGAGAGCGTCCGATACTCCACGTCGCCGTTCGATCCCTGCACGGTGATGTAGACGCCGAAGTCCGGCACATACGAACGGTGGCTGGACACCAGGTACCGGCGATAGACGACGTCCTGCTGCGTGATGCGGACCAGCATGTTCTCGAGCGGAATCAGCTTGGCCGCGTCGTCCTTCTTGACCTTCTTGAGGTGATTTCGGAATCGAGCCTCGGTCGCACACCAGTGGGCGACGGTGTAGCGATAGGTCTGGTTCGTGCCTTTGAACTTCGTCTCGTACCAGTCCATGTCGAGGGTCGGATTGCCCTTGAGATCCAGCGCTTCCTGATATGTCTCACCAAGCCTCGGGTTGAACACGAACTCCGGCGCGCCCCGCGAGTCGCGCACGCGCTGCGCTTGCGTCAGCGCCATGTCGTCAGCAACCCCGTGCTCGGGTTGACAGGTCGTGAAGCACTGCAGGAACGCGGTGCCGCGGTACTCGACGCCGTCGAGAATTGCTCGATACAGCTTGGGTGCGTTGGCGATCGAGACCTGCGCGACAAACGGTGAACCGTGTCCGGCGAGGAATGTCTCGGCCACGGTCTTCTTCTCGACGTTCTTGCCCTGCGTCGCCGCTCCGAACACATTCATGTCGTTGCCGCCGAGCATCGGCGTCGAATCGGAGTTCTGGCCGCCCGTGTTCGAGTAGACCTGCGTGTCCAGCATCACGGCTTTCACGTTCGGCCGATTCTGCAGGATCACCTTCGACATGTTCTGGTAGCCGATGTCGCCCATGCCGCCATCGCCGCCGACTACCCAGACCTTCGGCATCTCGAGGATTTCCTGATCGGTCATCGTCGCGTCGGTGAAATGCACGTACTCGTAGTACTCACGCGGGTTGATGACATCCTTCTCGCGCTGCATCAGCGCGTCGAGCAGCCGTTCCGGGATCACCGACCGCCGGCCATGGTCGACGATGAAGCTCTCACCGAGGAGCCAGCCGACGGTGATGCCGTCCTGGAACAGTGAGTTCATCCACGGGTAGGGATGCGGGTTGTTCGGCGGTGTTGATCCGTACACCGTGTTGCAGCCGGTATGCGCGGCCATGGCCATCACCGACATGCCGTTGGCGGCGCGGCCGTCGATCGCCTGGAGGTTCTTGTGGATGAACGCCTCGTGTCGCAGCACCGATGTGATCGCGCCGACGATGTCTTGGTCTGATAGTGGACCGTGCGCGGCGATGCGCTTCTTGGTGTCTTTGTCGTCTTCGCCGCCAAGTCCCATGAGCAGGTGCGCCACGGCCTGGCGGAACAGGTCGTATTCCTCCTGACTGCGTGCCTTCAGATCGGCGAGCTTCTGTTCGCCGACCTTCTCGAGTTCGTCGGCCTTCCTGCGGAAGCGGTCGGCCTTCGCGTGAAAGAGCGGCCGCATGTACGCCTCGGTCACCGCCGCGACCGAACGAAGGATGCTCTTCTCGCCGCACCCGGCGCAGGCGCCATCGCCAGAGACGAGTGCGTCGTAGTTTTTCCGGACCATCAGCATGTTGCGCAAGGTCGCGGTCTTCGAGTCCTGTGGCCGCACGTCGTTGTAGAGGCCGAGATATTTCTGCGACGTGTCGGGCAGCAGGTTGAGGAACGCCGTGCCGCTTTCGTGTTCGGCGTTGACCTCCTCGGTCTCTTGCACCATCCGCAGTGCCTGGTGTTCTCCGCAGGCGGTGACGCACGCCGCGCAGCCCTTGCAGAGATCGGAGACGAAGATCGAGAAGATGCCGCCCGAGCCAGGGCTCTTCTTCTCAGGCGTCGCGAAGATCGCGTTCGCCTTTTGATACGCCATCGGCACCTTGTCGATGATGCTGAAGAACTCTTCTTTGGCTTGCGGCGAAAAGCCGTTGACGTCGTGCGTGACCTGGCGGATGAACTGCTGCGGAGGCGGCGCATCTTTGACCGCGACCGCGCTGCGCATCAGGTCGCGCGTTCGTGTGCTGATCTCCGGCAGCAGGCTCAACATCTTCTGCCGCTCGCTGCTGTCGCTCACGTAGTTCGTGACTGCAGTGCGAAGAATGGTCTCGAGATCCTGCGAACAGTTGGGGAGCGCGGTGTCCGGGCAGACCGCGATGCACTCCATGCACTGGGTGCAGTTCTCGGGAATGTAGAGCGGCGTCTCGCGACGAGCGACATATTTCGACGCGGTGTCGCCGCTGCCCGCGGCCATGACGCCGAGCGATGCGTAGGCGTTGGCCGGCTGGTGGTAGCCGAGCTTCGCGCGGAACATGCGATCGAAATCGGCGATACGCGTGATTGGCGTGCGTTCCTCTTGCTCCTGCGGGTGCGGAATCGTCCGACATCCGGTGCCGCAGCCCTCGCTCGCCGCCAGACTCTCGGGCATGACGACCGGTAGCAGCGCCCTGCCGCGCAGCGTCGAGCGGTCGGGTGCCTCGATCTCGCCGACATTGATCTCGCGCACCAGCTCGAAGCCCTTGGTCATGACCTCCATGTTGGAGGTCACCACCGCTTCGCCCAGCTTGCCGAACTTCTTCACGTACTGCTTGTGGACGGCGTCGCGGAATTGCTCGGGCGTGATGCGGAAGTCCTGCAGCATCGGCGACACCGAGAAGAATGCCCCGAGGAACGCGTTGCCTTGCATGCGCAGCTGCAGATCGCCGCGGTCGGTTGCCTCGCGCGCGATCTTGAAGCCGGGCAGCGTGAAGACGCGAATGTTCTTGTCGACGATCTGTTTCCGCGCCCACAGCGGCAACCGTTCCCACGCGGCCTCGCCTTCTTCATCCGACTCCCATACGAGGCATCCACCGTTCGACATGCCGTCGAGCGGGTTGGTGTGTGTGAATGCCTTGGGATCACAGCAGAGGACGACGTTGACGTGGCGGAGATCGCAGTTGACGCGAATGCGCTCCGGCGCCGCGATCATGAAGTACGAGGTCGGCGCTCCCTTCTTTTCCGATCCGTATTTCGGGTTCGCGCTGACGTGGATGATTTCCTTGGGGTTGCCGAAATCGTCGACGACCTTGTCGCGCTCGTAGAGGAGATCGTTGAGGTCGCCGATGATCGCGCCGAGGTTCTTGCCCGTGGTAATGGCGCCCCAGCCACCGACCGAGTGGAAGCGGACGGCGATCGCATGGTCCGGCAACAGAGACGGTGTGTCGTCTGACTTCACCTCGTACGGGTGATCGACGCCGAGCACCATGAAGGATGCGCCGTCCGACGCGCGCTTGCCATCCTTGCGGGCGCGCTGCCCGGTCGCGAATTCATAGGCGCCGATTGTGTGCTCGGGTCTGAAATCGCGCGAGCCCAGGCCATACACGCCGCCAAAGAGACGCGGCATTTGATCCGCAGTGATCCTTGGAATACCGGCCTCGCCCTGCAGCGCCTTGTTCAGCGCCGTGCGTATATCGCGACCCATGGGGTTGTCGCCGGCCATGGGTTCATCGGTCCGTTCGAGGACGATGACGTTCTTCTTGCCGGCGATCGCCTTGACGACCGCCGCTTCTGGGAACGGACGGAACACGTTGATGTGAATCGATCCGACGGCGACTCCCCGCCGTTCGCGTAAGTAGTCAACGGCCGCTTCAATGTTCTCTGCAGCCGATCCAAGCGAGACGAACACGGTATCGGTGTCGTTGGTCTTGTACTCAGTCACCAATCCGTAGTAACGGCCGGTCAGCTCTCCGAAGTCTTTGTATGCGGCTTCGAGGAAGTGGAGGATCGGCTCAGTGAAGTTGTCGCGGCGGGCGACGACGCCCTGCATGTAGTGCTCCTGGTTCTGCACGGGACCCAGGAGTACGGGGTTCGTCAGGTCAATCATCTTCGGCACACGGCGACGCGTCGGTCCGAACAACTTGCGCTGGCTTTCCGTCGGGCACTCGATGATGTCTTCGGGCGCACCGAGATATTCACGAATCAGCGCGGATTCATGTTTGTAGAACGTCCGCTCGAGATGCGAAGTCAGGAACCCATCCATCACATTCATGCCTGGTGTGAGGCTGAGCTCGGTGACGCGACGAAGGATGAGCGCCTGGTCCGCGGCCTGCTGGGC
>JBKPRH010000343.1:0-6384 GCA_046765795.1 Acidobacteriota bacterium
CATCGACTTGCACGAGGCCATCGTGGCCGAAGCGGGGAACGCCCTCGTCGGCTACGACACCGAAAAGGCTCTCGCCAATGTGGTGCTCTTGTCAGAGATTCCGACCACCTACGACAAGGATCAGAAGCGCCAGGTGAACGCTGGCAACCTGTTGCTGCGCGGTGTGCCGGGCGTTGGCAAAACGTTCTTCGGCGTCATCCTCGCGGCGATCAGCGACGCATCGTTCGCGCGTTTGCAGGGCAGAGCGGATCTGCAGCCCACCGAGATCGTGGGCTTCCAGATGATCAATCCGGCGACCGGTGAGTTCATTACTGAGTTCGGTCCCCTTGCGTCGGCTGAAGTGATTCTGCTCGACGAGATCAACCGCATCCCGTTGAAGTCTCAAAGCGCGTTCCTGGAAGGCTTGCAGGATCGGACCGTGACCGTCGGCAAGCAGACCTATCAGCTCTCACCTTTCAGCTTTGCGATCGCGACGATGAATCCCGTGGAGCTCGGGCAGGGCACGTTTCCATTGTCGGAAGCGGCGACCGATCGCTTCGCGATCATGATCAACATCCCGTACCTGCGTCCCGACGAGGAAGAGAAGCTGGTGAGCTTCGACTTCAAGCGGGTGCGGCTGAGTCCGCTGGTGAAGAAGGAGCGCATCATGGAGCTGCGCGCGGTGATCACCCGCGAAGTGTTCATGCACCCCTCGCTCGCCAAGTACATCCGCCGCCTGGTGGGCGCGTCGCGACCGTACAACGAGGAGACTGAGTGGCTGCACCGCTCGCCCTCCGGACTGGTTGAGAAGGTCGTCGATCTCGGGGCGTCACCGCGCGCGACGATCTGCTGGGGTCGCCTGGTCAAGGTCTGGGCGTTGCTGCTGCATCGCCGCGCCGAGGTGTATCCCGAGGACATTCAGGAACTCGCGCGCTACGTGCTGCCGCATCGCGTCTGGTTGGGTCCGCACGCGGCGAGTCATGGCGTGACGGTGGACATGGTCATCGACGACATCGTCGATTCGGTGCCGGTGCCGTGATCGGAGATCACGCGTGATCGGGGATCGCGGGGCGGCGGTCCATGCGCCCAGGCACGGTGATGAGGAATCGCTCGTCAACCTGCAGGAGATCGCCGAGATCGAGCTGTTCATCCTGAAACGGATGAAGGAGTTTACGCTCGGCGATCACGCCAGCGTGTTCAAGGGCGCGGGATTCAACTTCGTCGGCGTCCGCGATTGGGAACCGGGGGATCGGATGTCGTCGATCGATTGGTCGCAATCCTCGCTGACCAACTTCAGTCCGATGATCACCCGCGAGTTCGAGCAGGACAGCAACGCCGCTATCGTCGCGGTGGTCGATGCGTCGCTGTCCACGCGATGCGGCGTCGCTGGCGGTGTGACCATCGCGACAGCCATCGCGCGCGCGGTGGCTGCCGCTGGTCTGTCGGCGACGTTCTTCCAGGATCTGTTCGGGCTGGTGACGTTCGACGAGAAGTTCAGGCCGCTGGCGTCCGCGCGGCCGCGCATCGGGCGCTCACATCTGCTGTATTGTCTCGACTTGTACCGGCAGTCGCTGTCGCAGACTCGCGAACCGGACCGCGTGCAGGATATCGTCTCCGCGATTGAGAGCCAGGTACGCAAGTCGTCGCTCGTGCCGGTGATATCGGACTTTCTCTTTGCCGACGCGAACGCGTTGATTCGTCAGCTCTCGCATCTCAACGCGGTGCACGACATCTTTCTGCTCATGGCCGACGTGCGGTTCGCGTACGAAATGCCGTCGGTGTCGGACGGATGGCTGGAAGTCTTCGACGTCGAAAGCGGCCGGATCCGTGTGCTGTCGCGGCGCGAGATGCGCCGGCTGGCGACACGCATTTCGGAATGGCAGGACGAGATCGAGCGGCTGGCCCGGGATGCGGATCTGGACATCGTGCGCGTCGGGCTCGACCGGTGGGAGATGGAAACGGCGTTGGTCAAATTCACGGCCGAGCGACGGCTCAGGAAGATGTGATGATCAAGGGTTCAGCACTCATTCTCGCGTCGGCATTTGCAGTAGTCCTGGGGCACGTCGTTCTGGACGTGCCTGTTTCCGCGCAGACGCCGGCAGCACAGGCACCGCCGTCGCGCCCCGCGCCAGTCGTCGTACCACAAGGCACGCCGCCACCGCCGCGTCCGGCCGGTCAAAGCGCTCCAGCGATCGCACCGCGCGCGCCAAAGCCCGGTGAGGTCGAATCAGATCCGATCCGCTGCTGGTGGAAGGCCGACCGCACGTCGGTTCGCGTCGGCGAGAAGTTCGGACTTGTGCTCACGTGCAGCGTCATCGAGACCGGTCCGATTACGGTCGTTCCCGTGCTCAATCAACTCGAGCCCGGCGCGCTGTCGCTGACGCCATTCGAAGTGGTGAGCGGTGTCTCACATGACGATGTGGTCGTGTCGCCGTGGCGATACATCCAGCGTGAGTATGCGGTGCGTCTGCTGAGTGACGGCTTCTTCGGACAGGACGTGACGATCCCGGCACTGACGGTGACGTATAACCTGCAGGAGCGAGGCTCCGGATCGCAAGGCCGCGACCAGCAGTACATCCTTCCGCCATTGCCGATGCGCATCCTCTCGCTGGTGCCGAAGAGCGCCGACGACATTCGTGACGCATCGGGTCAGACCTTCGCGTCAATTGAATCGCGGCGCTTCCGTGCGTCGCTGGCGACGACGACGGCGTGGGTGTCGTTCGCGTTTGCGTTCGTCTTCGGTGTGTTCGCGTTGGTGCGGGCGACCTCTCAACTCCGCGCAAAGAAGAAGGGCATCGTCAAACCGTTGCCCGCCTCGTCCGTCCTGAGCGCATCGCTGTCGACGCTGACGCGGGTGAAAGAGGATGCGCAAGCGGGATGGACGGCCGAACTGTCGCGACGCGCGGCCTCGGCGCTGCGTATCGCCGGCGCTGTCGCGTTGAACAAGCCAGTCACGCAGCAGTTCGTTGGACCAGAGGTCGCAGAGCGCGATGGGCAACTCACCGTGTACTCGGGCTGGCCGCGGCGCAAACGCGTGCTGCTCTCGGCCGCGACGACATCGCGCACCATCTCGTCAGCGATGAACAACGGACACAACCCGAGCGCGAACACTCGTGCGAATCTCGCGTCGATCTCTGACGCACTGGGTGTCCTGAGCACGGCGGGGTATGGCCGGGAAACCAAAGAGAACGCCGCGGCACTCGACAGCGCGCTGGCCGAGAGTACACGGGCCGTACGCCGGATTCGCTCGACCACGTTGTGGCCGTCGCGCACGGCGCAGGCACTAAGGTCCTTCGTGGGGGTTTAGTGCCACCACTGCAAGATCTCCCGGTCGCGCTGCGTACCACCTGGGACGAGTGGATGCGCACTCGGTGGAACGACCTGCAGTTCGAGCGGGCCGACAGCGCCCTGCTCGTCTTCTTCGTTCTACTGGCAGTCGTGGTCCTGGTGCTGGTCATCGCGATGCTGCGGCAGCGAGGCCGCACACAGGTGGCGTTGCCTGCCCTGTTGCCGGTGATGCGCCGTTCGCCGTTCGCGGTCGTGCGTCATCTGCCGTTGCTGTTGTTCCTCGTTGGTATCCCGTTCTTCGCTGTCGCATTGGCCGACCCGCTCACCGGGTTTGCGCGCGAGGAGGTCTCGTATCCCGGCCGCCGGATCGCGTTGCTCATCGATGGATCAACGAGCATGGTGATCCGCTTCGAGTCCACGGCCAAGCGTCAAGGCGAGGCGACCTTCTTTACCGCGGTTGCCGCGGCCGAGCAGTTCATCCGCCGGCGCATGAACGGTCCGTATCGAGATCTGGTCGCGCTCATTCAGTTCGGCAACTTCGCGTACGTCGTCACACCATTCACCAACGACTACGAGAACATCCTGCTGAGTACACGGCTGGTCGGCGATCCGCGCGAGTGGGGCCGGTTTCCCGATTGGGGAACGACGATTATCGAGGGGATCGATCAGGCGACGCAGCTGTTCAAAACCTTCGACTTCGTGAACGCCTCAGGCAATCTGATGATCGTCATCACCGACGGTCGCGATTCGCAGCTCAATCAGCAGTCAGGAGCGCTCGAGCGCATGGTGGCCGAGACGCGCGCGTGGCGCATCCCGGTCTACATGATGCGCACGGCGTACAACCGCCGCGAGGGCGAGGTCCTGCAGGACAAGATCTGGCGCTCTACCGTCGAGCGCACCGGTGGACGGTTCTACGCGATCTATGACGACGACTCGACCAATCGTGCGCTGCGGGAGATCGATCGTCTCTCGCCAGGGCGGATCGAGACGCGTGAATACAGCGTGGCGCGGCCGCGCTATGCGGGATTTGCATTGATTGCGACCGGGCTGTGGCTGGTCGCGGCGTTCTTGAAATTGAATTTTGGAGTGTTTCGTACGTTTCCCTGAGGTCCGGCTGAAGCCGGACACTACACCGGCGCTGGAGAAGAGTCATGCGAACGTTTATCGCTCTCGTCCTCGTCACCATCGTGCTCGGCGTGTTCGGTGCCGCTGCGCTGGGCGTCGCCCAGCTCGAAGGCCACATCGCCAATGCGCAGGAACAACTGGCAACGCTGCAGTACGACGCCGCGAAGGACAGTCTTGCCGAAGCGACGAAATACGCCGACCATTCGCGCTGGGTGCCGTTCCTCGGACGCGATGAACGGCAGGAGATTCGCGCCCGCAATGCGGCGTTGCAGTACTGGAAGAAGAATTACGACACGCTGGTGCCGGCGCAGGCCGAACCAGTGGCCGCTGTCGGCGACGACAACGTCGAACTGCAACTCGTGGTCGCCAACGCCGCGTATCGCATGAATCAGGGCAAGACGAAGGACAAGACCGCGACGATGAAGGCGCTGGAAGAAGCGGCGTCCGGCTATCTGACGGTGCTGAAGAACAACACCTGGCACACCGACGCCGCCTACAACTACGAGTACATCGTTCGCCTGCGCGACGAACTGGCCAAGGGCAAGCAGCCGCCACAGCCGCCGAAGGATCAGAGCGAGCAATCGGATAACGGCGAGTCAGGTGCGCCGTCGCCGGCGACGAGCTCGAAGGGATTCCAGATCTACATTCCGCTCGAGCAGGGCGAGAAGAATCCGTCTGGTGGTGAGGCGGGCAAGGCCGCGCCGAAGGAACGCAAAGGCTAAGTGCAACGTGCAAAGTGAAAAGTAAGAAGTAAGAAGTGATGCCGTCCATTCCGGCCATCGACTTCGAGAGCTTCCGGTTCGCGTCGCCGGTCTATCTCTGGCTGCTGCTGATCCCGGCCGCCTTGCTGATCGTGTGGGGATGGCGGGTGGTCAGACGGCGTGCGAACGTGCGACGGCTCGCCGCGCAGCGCATCGTGCCGGTGCGGCAACGGTTCGGACCGGTTGGCGATCTCGCGTTCTGGGCCTGTGCGCTGGTGGCGGCGAGTCTGTGCATTGGCGCCGTCGCGCGGCCGCAAGCCCGGCTCTCATCATTCCGCAAAGCCAGCGCCGACATCGTGATCCTGCAGGACGCGTCGGCCTCGATGTATGTGACCGATGTGCGGCCTGATCGCTGGCGTCGCTCGGTGCAATTCCTCCGGACCTTCGCCGAGACCCTGAGCTGGAAAGGGGACCGCGTCGCTCTGGCGCTCTTCGCGCAGCTCGCGGCGCCGCAGGTCCGGTTGACGAAGGATCCCAACGCCTTGTTCTTCTTTATCGACAATCTCGGCGAACACTCGCCGTTCCGTCTCGAGAACACGACGACCTGGGACACCAACATCGAAGAGGGTCTTCGCTGGGGGATCCGTTTGGTGGACAAGGACGAAGAGGTCTTCGGCAAGAGCGGCAACCCGAAGGCGTTTCTGGTCATCTCCGACGGTCAGGCGTGGAGCGGCACGGTCGCCTCGGCGATCCAGGAGGCGCGGGCCCACAAAATTCCCGTGCATGTGGCCGGGATCGGCACCACAACCGGCGGCATGATCCCCGAGCCGGCGCGTCCCGACGGGACACGTCCGCCGCCGGTGGTCCGGTCGATGCTCGATCGCAATTCGCTCGTGCAGTTGGCCGTTGCGGGCGGGGGCGAATATTTCGAAATTGGTGACGAGCCAGATCGGGTCGTGGCGTTCCGCATCATCGACCGGCTGCATCGGCAGTCGGACGTCTCGCAGCAGATCGAAAGCTACGAGGACCTCTATTACCGCTTCCTGATGGGGGCGGCGGTGATGCTCGGTCTCGGCACGGTGTTCCTGCACAAACGCGCCGACCTCGCCTGGCAGGCCAGTGGGGTCCACGTCGCGCTCATCCTGCTGGTGATGCTCGCTCGATAGCCGCGTTGCGAAAACGCGTTTCGAGTGCCGTAAACGCGCCGACAAACACCGCCGCTAAGCTGTTGACCCTGCGCGGATCGCCAGTGGTCCAGATCCTGCTAGCGGTTCCGCGTTCCCGTGGCACT
>JBKPRH010000344.1:0-6145 GCA_046765795.1 Acidobacteriota bacterium
TCGTCCAGCGGCATGGTACGACGGCAGGCGTTTACGCTCACGCGTCGGTTGGATGCCTGCACGTCCGCCCGGTCGTCAACATGAAGACCGCTGACGGCGTCCGCAAGTTTGAGTCGATCGCCAACGACGTCTCGGACCTCGTCCTCGAATATGGCGGAGCGCTCTCCGGTGAGCACGGCGACGGACTGGTGCGCAGTCCGTTCATGGAGAAGATGTTCGGGTCGGAGATTTACGAGGCGTTTCGCACGATTAAGCGAACCTTCGATCCGCACAACATCTTCAACCCGGGCAAGATCGTCGATGCGCCGCCGCTCACCGCGAATCTGCGCTTCGGCCCCTCGTACGTCGCGCGTTCGGTGCCCACCTATTTCGACTATCCCGAAGGAAGCTTTGCTGGCGCGGTCGAGATGTGCAGCGGACTCGGTGCATGTCGTAAGACACTCGAGGGCACGATGTGTCCGTCGTACATGGCCACGCGCGACGAGCAGCACGCGACACGCGGACGCGCCAACGTGCTGCGTCTGACGATCTCAGGCCGGCTCGGCGAAGCAGGTCTCGGTGACGAGGGCGTATACGACACGCTCGATCTGTGTCTCGAATGCCGGGCGTGCAAAGCGGAATGCCCGGTCGGCGTGGACGTCGCACGATTCAAGAGCGAGTTCCTCGCCGACTACTGGCAGCGTCATGGGACACCGCTGCACGCACGCGCGCTCGGTCAGGCACGGCGCGCGGCCGAATGGGGCAGCCGGCTGGCACCGTTATCCAACTGGATCGTGAACAGCGGCCTGGGTCGTCGTCTGAATGAGCGCGTACTCGGCATTGACAAACGACGAAGGCTGCCGGAGTTCAAACGCCACACGTTGGCTCGGCTCACGCAAGGCCGTCCACAGGCGGCTTCTGCAGATGTGCTCCTCTTCAACGACACATTCACCAATCACTACGATCCTGAGATCGGCCTCGCGGCGCTCGATGTGCTGTCGGCCGCCGGCCTGCGGCCAGCGCTTGCACCAAACCGATGCTGCGGGCGGCCTCAGATCTCGAAGGGCCTCCTCGACGATGCACGCGCGATGGCATCGCGGAACACGGACCTGCTCTTCGGAGAGGCTAACGCCGGACGGCCGCTGATCTTCTGCGAACCGAGCTGTCTTTCGGCGATTCGCGAGGATGCCCCGGCACTGTTACGCGGAGAGGCACGTCGGCGCGCTGAAGTCGTCGCCAGAAGCGCGGTGTTGTTCGAGGAGTTCGTCGCGGCTCGAATCTCGACGCTCCCGCTCAAGGCCGGTCCGAAGACGATCCTGTTCCACGGGCATTGTCATCAGAAGTCGATGTCGCTCGCGGCGCCAGCGAAGGCGTTGCTCTCGGCGATCCCGAACACCACCGTCGTCGATCTCGACGCGGGCTGCTGCGGCATGGCGGGGTCGTTCGGCTACGGCCGTGAGCACTACGACGTCTCGCGCGCGATTGGCGAACGCAAGCTCTTCCCCGCTGTGCGCAACAAACCAGACGGCGCAGTGGTTGTCGCTGCCGGCACGAGCTGCCGTCATCAAATCGCCGACTTCACGGGTGAGTCCGCCGTACATCCAGCCATCTTGATAGCCCAACTGTTGAGAGAAACTTGATGTACTTCTCCACTAACTTTTCCACTTCTTCCACTTTTCCACTTGCCATGAACCTCGCCTGGTTATCCCTCGGCGCGCTCGTTCTCGCCATGATCATCAGCTGCTTCAGTCAGCTGAACGTCGGCGTGCTCGGCCTGGCGCTGGCATGGATTCTCGGCGTGTATCTCGGGGGCATGAAGCTCGCCGAGGTGATGAACGGCTTTCCGACGCAGACCTTTCTCATGCTGGTCGGCGTCACGCTGCTGTTCACGCAGGCGCAGCTCAATGGCACGCTCGAGCGCATTGCGCACGCGTCGGTTCGCATCTGTCGTGGCAACACCGGGCTCGTACCGGTGATGTTCTTCGTGCTCGCGGCGATCATCGCGACGCTCGGACCGGGCAACGTCGCCACCGCGGCGATGCTCGCGCCGATGGCGATGGGCGTCGGTACGCGTGCGTCGATCCCGCCCTTTCTGATGGCGATCATGGTAGGAAACGGCGCGCAATCCGGTGCGCTCTCACCGCTGGCGCCCACCGGCGTCATCGTCACGCCGCTCATGGAGAAGATCGGACTCGGCGGGCACGAGTGGCAGACCTATGCGATGAACCTTGCCGGCCATGCCATGGTCGCGTTCGCCGGGTATGCGCTGTTCGGCGGGTGGCGTTTGTTCAAGCAGAGTTTCCAAGGCGAGCCGGCCGGTAAAGAGGAAACGCGTTTCTCGACCGTGCATTGGGTGACGATCGCGACGATCGTGTGCGTGTTGCTCGCGGTGCAGTTCCTCGACGCCAACATCGGCATGGCGGCGTTCACGGCAGCGGTGGTCCTCGCCGCGCTGCGCGTCGCCGATCACGAGCAAGCGATCCGGCGCATGCCGTGGAATCCGATCCTGATGCTGAGCGGCGTCAGCGTGCTGGTCGCGTTGCTCGACAAGACCGGCGGTCTCGATCTGTTCACCGACCTGCTCGCCAGGCTCGCCTCACCGGGCTCGTTGACCGGCGTCATCGCGTTTGTGACCGGGCTGATTTCGGTCTACAGCAGCACCTCCGCGGTGGTGCTCCCGGCGTTCCTGCCAACCGTGCCTGGACTCGTCGCGCGTCTCGGAGGTGATCCGTTCAGCGTCGCCTCGTCGATGAACGTCGGCGCGCATCTCGTGGACATGTCGCCGCTCTCGACAACGGGCGCGATGTGTCTGGCAGGAATCTCAGATCCCGCGCAGGTCAGGCCGACCTACAACAAGCTTCTCGCGTGGGGTCTGTCGATGACGATCGTCGGCGCGGTGGGCTGCTACCTCTTGCTGTAACCTACACCTAAACCTACGTCCTCACCTTTGACCTTTGCCCTTTGCCTTTTGACGTGCCGGCGCGTCAAGCGCCGTGATCATCCGTTTTAGCGCAACGACTCGGTAGCTGCGCTTCACGAGATCGTCGACGGCCCGCCAATCAACGGGACCGTCGGCCCACACACTGGCCCACAGCCCGCGCCCGTACGGCGTCGCGAAGAATTGCTTCCGCTGCAACAACCGCTCGACGTCGTCGGGCGGCAGGCGAAACGCAATCGAGGCGCGGCCCTTCACGCGTTCGAAAGCGACGAAGGTCTTCTTCCCCGCTTGGAAATTGGGATGCCCCCAGGACGCCGTCTCACTCGTCTCGGGCAGCGATAGACAGAGCGACCGCAGTCGCGCGAGCGTTGCTTCGTTTGGCGTCTCGAGCATCGGTCAAAACGTCGCGATCGGATTCAGCGGCGAACCCGTCCCGCCGCGAATCGGCAGCGGCGCGGCGGTGAGCATGAACTCCCAGCGCTTGCGTGATGCGGCCTCAGCGGCCAACGCCTCGAGGTCGCAGTTGTCGAAGAGGTGCACACCGAGAAACACCAGCGCGAAATCATGGACGGCACCTCGCGGCGGACCGGATGTACCCGGCGAGACGTACTGCGGGTGATCGCTGCCGAGCAGCGCGATATCGCGCTGCTTCAGCCACGGAATCACCGACGGGTCCAGGCCTGCTGACCGTCCGCCCTCCGCGCGCCCGCGCAGCCACGGCCCGAGCGCGGCACGGCGCGCCCACACGCCGGTGCGGATGAACAGCGCATCACCAGAGGACACGCGCACGCCCGCCTGCTTCTCCCACGCCTCCAGATCCTCGATATAGATCGGCGTGCCCGGCTCGAGATATGGCACGCCCTTCAAGCGCGGGATGTCGATCAGGATGCCCCGCGTGACAATCCCATTCTTGACGTTGTGAATCGAGTTCTTCTGATGACGGTCCTTGAGCACGGCCTCGGCGTTCGGCGTGTAGCCGTTGTAGAACACGCCGTTCTCGTTGATGTGCGCCAGCGAATCGAGGTGCGTATGGGCGATGCCGTGATAGCTCACCGCGATCCGATCGGATCCGATGCCCTGCATCGTCACTTCGTAGGGCGTCGGGTTGTCCACCGCCTTCTCCGTGTCGACATCGGCGGCCAGCGACACAGACACGCCGTCCTTCACGAGCGCCGCTGCCTGACGGCGCTTTGCCGGCGTGATCAGGTTGAGAGCACCGATCTGATCGTCCTTGCCCCATCGGCCCCAGTTCGATAAATCCTTCTTCCACTGCTCGTACTGCGCCGCGGTCACCGATGACCTCG
This sequence comes from Acidobacteriota bacterium, assembly GCA_046765795.1. Taxonomy (GTDB): domain Bacteria; phylum Acidobacteriota; class Vicinamibacteria; order Vicinamibacterales; family UBA2999; genus Gp6-AA40. The sequence continues at coordinate 4,222 of JBKPRH010000344.1, forward strand.
ATGTTCCACTCTGCGCGACGAGCACTCCGCTGGAGATCGCTGCTGCGGCCGCAACGCACACCGACGCGATGTCAATAGCCTTCATCTCGATCCTCCCGAATCGCGGACTCTCCGCACATCAAACGCCACATTAGACAGCAGGCGGCAGCGCTCGCATTGGAAATCGAAAATTCGGTGCAGAGGCTCGTCGCGGAGCCACGGCTTCCCACACGAAGGGCACTTACGTTTCCGCTCCGCCCGATCGCTGCGACCGAAATACTTCGACAGGTAGTAGTACACCGGAACACGCACTTTGCTCTCGAGGTTTCTCGCGAGTTCTCGTCCGTCAGCTGACAGTTCGCTATCGAGCAGGGACAATTGCTGGTGGGCGAACAACTCCCCTGGACCAGTTCCGATGAACAGCCAATCCATCGCCGAATAGGTGTCCTCCCACCCCAGCACGTCCTGATAACTCTCTACGCCGTCCGTGGCGGGCACCTTGTAGAGAGCGACCGGACCAAAGCATGCGCCGCATCTCAGTGGCGGTTCGGCGTGGATGCACGTCGTGAACAGGATCAGAAACGGCTGTTTCTGGCACCGGCACGGCGCGCGGCTATCAGGGTCGATGCCGAGACGCGTCACCTTCGGCCGGGCAACACCAGCGGCCGCCAGATCTCGAAGACGGCTCCGCACCCATTTGTTTGCGAAGCGGTCGGCGAGTGCGTCGGACTCAGGCAGGCTCGCGGTCACGAGATAGCCGCCGTTGACCTTCGCAACAGTGCCCTCACCGATGATCTGGCCGTTGTGCGACAACGCCGCCAAATAGCTCTGCACCTTGTCGAGGAATTCCGGAATCTTTTTGCCCTTCGGCGCACGAAAGAGGAGTTGAGCAGTGTCCATCGCTTTGGGCTTCGAGCATCGACCCGAGACGATTGGTGAGACTCGCTATGGCCCTTGGCGGTAGATCCTACTTCTCGCGCCCTCAGCGGAGTTCATCGAGCGTTTCGCGGACTTTGCGGGCAAGCGTGACAGGCGTGAACGGTTTCTGCAGGAACGCGTCATGCGCAAAGCGCCCATGACGGACGGCCATGTCTTCGTTGTAACCGCTCATGAAGAGCACGCGGCACAATGGAAACCGCTTGCGTATCGCCTCGGCGAGTTGACCGCCGCTCATTTCAGGCATCACGACATCGGTCACGAGCAGATCCACTTGATCGCGCTCGAGTTCCAGCAGACGGAGCGCCGCAGGTCCGCTGGCGGCCGCCAGGACCCGATACCCACGCAACCTCAACGCAAGCGTGGCGACGCCTCTGACGGCGTCCTCGTCTTCGACGAGCAGCACCGTCTCGTCACCCCGCAGCAGGTCGCGTCCAGCCCCTGGCGTCGCGTGGTCCTCCACCGGCTGGTCGAACGTGGGCAGAAAGACACTCATCGTCGTACCCGCGCCGACCTCGCTGGTGACGGTGATAAAGCCGTTGCTCTCCTGAACGATGCCGTACACGGTCGCGAGACCGAGACCTGTGCCCTTTCCCAATGCCTTGGTCGTGAAGAACGGTTCAAAGAGGTGCGCCTTGGTGTGCGGCGTCATGCCGCATCCGGTGTCTTCGACACTCAGCCGCACGAACCGTCCGGGGCGGTAGTCCGGGCGCGTGCGGCAGAATGTGTCGTCGAACGAAGCGACGCTCGTCGCGATCGACAATGGCCCACCGTGCTCCATCGCGTCGCGGCCGTTGAGCGCCAGGTTCATCACGACCTGCTCCAGCTGACTGGGATCGGCAGTGATCAGCGGCACTGCTGGTGAGAGCATCAACCGCAGCTCGATATCTTCGGAAATCAATCGCCGCAACATCACGCCGACGCGCTGCACGAGATCGTTGACGTCGACCTCCCTCGGCTCGAACACCGCTTTGCGGCTGAACAGCAACAGCTGACGGGTGAGCTGCGC
>JBKPRH010000345.1:0-19222 GCA_046765795.1 Acidobacteriota bacterium
GCCCTGGGCCCGACCTGGGCGACTACCTGGGCCTGCCGATCAACAGTGCCGCGCGGCTCTTCGCCGACAGCTGGGACGCGTCACGTCTGACGCTACAAGAACACCAGTGCCGCGTGCACGTGGCGCCGTACATCTACCACGGTCCGCTGCAGCTGCGGATCTGGGAAGAGAAGGATCCCGAAACCCAGCGCGTCGTCGCCATCAAGAACTACATCAGCACCTACGAACAAACGCGAACGATCTGGATGGATGGCCGCCCCCATCCGTCGCCGTTCGCGCCGCACACGTTTATGGGTTTCTCGACGGGGACGTGGGAAGGCAATGTCCTCACGGTGAAGACCACGCACTTGAAGCAGGGTTGGCTGCGCCGCAACGGCGTTCCCGAGAGCGACCAGGCGACGCTCTACGAGCGATTCGTTCGCAATGGCAAGTACCTGACGCACGTCGTGATCATCACCGACCCCGTCTATCTCGCCGAGCCGATGATCCGCACCACCGATTTTCAAATCGCGACGCAGGACAACGCCAACTGGCTCTGGCCGTGTGAGTACGTCGAAGAGATCAGCGGCCGCGCGAAGGGCGAAGTCCCGCACTATCTGCCCGGGGAGAATCCGTTCCTCCTCGAGATGGTCAAACGCACCGGTGTGCCGGAAGCGCCGACACGCGGCGGTCCCGAAACGATCTATCCCGAGTACCAAAAGAAGCTGAAGGCCGATCCCGCCCGGGCGCTGAACACGGCGAATGCGCCGCGCGTCAGTCAGGCGAAGAACCCCGACACCGGACAACTCGATACGCTGCCCGTGCAAGGCAACGTTCACCTGCTCGCGGGCGGTGGCAGCAACGTCGTCGTTCAGGTGGGACAGTCTGGCGCGATCATGGTCGATGCGAAGTCAGGCACGTTGACCGATCGCATGCTCGCGGAGATCAAACGGCTGACGCCGGTGAACAAGCCGGTGCGCTACATCCTGAATACGAGCGCCGATCCCGATCACGTCGGCGGCAACGAGAACCTGACCAAAGTACTCGGCTCTGCCTACACCTGGACGATCATCAACACGCCGGGCGCGTCGCAGACGGCAGTGCAGATCATCGCGCACGACAACGTGCTCGCGCGTATGAACACTCGCCCGACCAGTGGCTGGCCCACCGAGACCTTCGTCGGCCGCGAGAAGGAGATCTTCTTCAACGGCGAGCCGGTGTTGATGTATCACGTGCCGAACGCACACACCGACGGCGACAGCATCGTCTTCTTCCGACGCTCCGACGTGATCGCCACTGGTGACATCTATCGCACCGACAGCTATCCGGTGATCGACCTTCAGAAGGGCGGCAACGTTCAAGGCGTGATCGACGGCTTGAATCTCGTGCTCGATCTCGCGGTGCCCGAGCATCACGAGGAAGCGGGCACGTTCATCGTGCCGGGTCATGGACGGATCAGCGACGAGTTCGACGTGCTCGAGTATCGCGACATGGTGACGATCGTGCGCGATCGGATCGAGGCGATGGTGAAGAAGGGCATGACGCTGGAGCAGGTGAAAGCGGCGCAGCCCACGCAGGACTACGACTCCCGCTACGGCGCGACGACCGGTCCGTGGACGACGGACATGTTCGTCGAGGCGGTGTTCAAGAGCCTCAAATCAGCCAGCTAAAAACCCAGGAAAAACCGGAGGCTTGACAGCGTCGCTCGTCTGTGCCAAGTTCTTAGCACTGTGCTAATTTCTCAGCACAATGTAGTGTCCGGCTTGAGCCGGACCAATGCAGCGTCCGGCTTTAGCCGGACCAAAACCATATGACCAAGGTTGCCCATCACGATCTCAGCCGTCGCGAACGGCAGATCATCGACGCGCTCTACAAGCTCGGTCGCGCATCCGCTGCGGACATTCGAGCCGAGCTCCCGGCTGCGCCGAGCTATTCCGCCGTCCGCTCGCTACTGCGCATCCTCGAGGAGAAGGGCCATATCCGCCACGAGCAGGATGGCCCGCGCTACGTCTACGTGCCCGTCGTGGCGCGTGACAACGCCAAACGATCGGCGATGCGCCATCTGCTGCAAACCTTCTTCGACGGCTCGACGTCTCAGGCCATGTCGGCGCTGCTCGACGTCTCCTCGTCGCGGCTGGATGAGGCCGAGCTCGATCGTTTGAAGAAGTTGATTGACCAGGCCCGCAAACAGGGAGTTTAGCGGTATGTCGTTCCCGCTTCATTCCGGCCGCTCCGCTGTCGCGGCCGCTAATCGCATTCGGAGGCCGGTTGTGGCTGACACATCGTCAGCGCATACGGACCACTAGCATGTTCGTCGAATCGCCAGTTATTGACGTCATCCTCAAGGTCACCGTGGTGCTGGCCCTTGCGCCAATTGCGGCACGCGCGCTGTCGCGCGGCTCGGCTGCAGCCCGACATCAGATCTGGGTCGTCGCCCTCGCGGCCTCGCTGCTGATGCCCGTGCTCTCTGCTGTGGCACCACAGTGGCAGATCGAAGTACTGCCTGCGCCGACGACGACACTGCAGGCTGTCTCCGCACCTGCACCGGCCCCCGTCACATCGGCTGCCGATCCGGTGTTCGAACCGATTCCTGCGCTGACACCGAACGTCGCGTCTGAACCGTCCGCGCCCGCCGCGTCGGTCAGTACGCTCTCGACAACCACTACGATCTGGCTCGCTGGCGTGCTGGTTGTGCTCGCGCGTCTCGCGTTCGGGACCGCGCGCGTGTGGTGGATCGCGCGGCGGGCAGTTCCTGATCCTGTGTGGAGGCCGCTCGGTCAGCATCTCGCACAGTCACTGGGAATCGAGCGCGAGGTGACATTCCTCGGTGGTGATGAAGACGCGATGCCGATGGCGTGGGGACTGACGCACGCCCGTGTCTTGTTGCCTGCCGAAGGCGAGGATTGGCCGCTCGAACGCCAGCGCGTCGTCCTCCTGCACGAGCTCGCGCACGTGAAGCGCCGAGACAGCATGACGCAGATGCTCGCGCACCTGACGTGCGCGGTCTATTGGTTCAATCCGTTGGTGTGGCTCGCCGCGAAGCGGCTGCGCGCCGAGCGCGAACGCGCCTGCGACGACCTCGTCCTCGCCGCCGGCACACGCGGTTCCGACTACGCCGATCACCTGCTGGACATCGCGCGCTCGCTGCGCAGCGATGGCTGGCCCACATGGTCCGCCGTGACGATGGCGCACCGCTCACAACTCGAGGGAAGACTTATGGCGATTCTCGATCCGGCTCTGCCCCGTCGTTCTCCCACTCGCCGCGCGATGGTTGCGTGTGCCACAGTCGCCATGGTGACCATCGTGTCGCTCGCCGGAGTGCGAGCCGTCGCGAAAGCGGCCGACGCGGAAGAGCAAGGAAGGCCGTCGGCACCCGCGACGCCGACACCAACGCCAACGCCAGCGCCGACACCCACGCCCGCTCCGACGCCCACGCCCGCTCCGGTATCACGTGCGCCGCGCGTCGTGTTGGTGCCGCCCGCACCGATGCCGCCGCTCGCGGCGCAGCTCGCGCGGCCGGTTCCTGCGCCAGTCGTCCCGGTGCCGCCGGTGGCCCCGGATGTCTTCCTCGATATCGATATCGCCGATGTGGTGCACGACGCCGTGAACTATGCGTTTGCGCCACAACCGCCGCAACGGCCGCAGCCAGCACAGCCAGCGCAGGCAGCGCGGCCAGTGGAGCAGGCCCGCACCGTTGATCCGAAGATCGCCGCGGCGCTGACCACCGCACTCAAGGACGAGGACAACGACGTGCGACAGCAGGCGCTGCATACGCTCATCCGGATGGGCGCGGCACTTCCGCCGGACGTCATCAGCACGATGCTGAAGGACAAGTCGGCAGAGGTGAGGCAGCAGGCGGTGTTCGCACTCGGCCGGCAGCGGGATCCCAAGAACGTGAACCTGCTGACCGAGGCGATGAAAGACTCCGACGCCGAAGTACGGCAGCAGGCGGTGTTCGCGCTCGGCCAGATGCGCGATGCACGCGCGGTTGATCCGCTGATTGCGGCGCTCAAGGACGCTGATCCCGAAGTGCGAGAGCGAGCGGCACATAGTCTCGGCATGATTCGCGATCCGCGCGCGATTGATCCGCTCATCGCCGCACTGAAAGATCCCAACGCCGACGTGCGCCAGCAGGCCGTCTTCGCGCTCGGCCAAATCCGCTAACAACTCGCGCCTCCCGTGTAGTGTCCGGCTTGAGCCGGACATGCACGAGAGGGTGCTCGACCCGAAGTGCTGATTTCTTAGCATGGGAGCCCGGTCATGCCTTTCTGCGTGGACTTCTTCAAAGCGACCGTTGACGCGCTGATCGCGCTCATCAGCGCCGCCACGACTCTTATCGCTTCGCTGGTGCACCCCGTTCCCGGACAACCGCAGTCGGTGTCCTCGTCGCCCGCCATCGCGTTGATCTCGTACGTGCCGGGCCAGGATGCCGCGGATCTCGCGGCGCGTCTGCGCGACGCCGACCCGCGCACGAGGACGATCGCCGCGTGCGATCTGCAGCGCATGGGATCGGCGTCACGCGCGGCGATGGCGGCGCTGGTCGAACGACTCTCCGATGCTTCGCCCGTCGATCCGAAGGTGTGCGGCGAGGATCGCCATTACTGGTGGAACAACATCGAGCAGCAGACCACGCCTGGCGAGGAAGCGGCAGCGGCGCTCGTCGCGATCGGCACCGAGTCGCTGCCCTCGCTCATTGCCGCATCGCGGGCGCCGCAGTGGGTGGCGCGTCGCAATGCCGTGTGGGCACTCGGAGCATTGCACGACGCGCGCGGTGCCGCGCCGGCGCTCGCAGCGCTCGCCGATCGCGAGCCACCCGTCCGGCGTGTGGCGGCATGGGCGCTGGGTGCGCTCGACTCTGAAATGGCGTTGACCGCACTGATCGACGCGCTGAGCGACAGCGATGCCAGCGTGCGGTCCCAGGTCGCATGGGCGCTTGGGACGATTGGTGATCGCCGTGCCGTAGACGGTCTGATCAAGGCGCTGAAGGATCAGGAGGAGACCGTGCGCTCGCAGGCAGCGTGGGCGCTCGGCGCGATCGGCGACTCGCGCGCCAGCGATGCGCTCGCCGCGCTACTCAAAGACACCAGTCCCAAAGTCCGTCGTCAGGCAGCGTGGGCGTTGGGAACTATGGGAGGACGACGGCGATAACAGGCTGCCCTTCGACTCGCTACGCTCGCTCAGGGCATTCGACGTGGCTGGCCTGCCATGAGCGAACCTGGCGGCGTGCGGAAGGTAGACGCCAGGTGAATCGACTGGCGGTGAGGCAGGGATTCGGTGCCGATAGCGACGGGCGAAGCACGTCGTTTCAAACGGGAAGACCAGCCGAACCGCCAACGAGCGACGCGTCAGCGGAGCAAAGTTGGCGGTGAGGCAGGGATTCGAACCCTGGGTAGGACTTTAAAGGCCCTACAACGGTTTAGCAAACCGCCGCCTTCAGCCTCTCGGCCACCTCACCTCTCGACTCGGCGTCGTGCGAGGGCCTCGCTCGAGGCAGGCCCTTCGACTCGGCTGCTCGCTCAGGGCGAGCCCTGTAAGTATACGGCGAGCAATGAGTTGTGCGAAAGGTATTGTCCACGACGGGGGACCTCGTCCGCGCGGGCGCAGCCATCAGGGCGCCACATACGGCTGCTAGTCTGTACGGAAACGGTCGTGCACATCAGATTTGTTTTACCCAATTCGTTGATCGAGCGATCGGATGTCATCGCATAGGCTGATGCGCGCACTCATCGTGTGCGCGGCACTTGCCTGCAGCAGTGCGTGCGCGATCGCGACGACCGCTCCCTCGCATCGCAGCGATCGCACGATCGCTCTTCAGGAGTCGGTGGCTGCGGCAGTGCTGCACGGCAAGCATCTGGATCTGCACATCGCGGCGCCGGCCCCTCTCCTTCATTCCGACGTGCTCGTCGTGTACGCCAGCGGCGACGGCGGCTGGTTCGGCGCAGCCGTCGATCAATGGCGGAAGATTGCGCAGAGCGGCTATGCGACGGTTGGGTTCAGTTCGCGCTCATTCTTGCGGATCGAACGTCCGCCAGGCGCGACGCTGAACGCCGCCCGCCTCGCGAATGAGTACGAGCTCATCGTGCAGGATGCGCGACGCGCGCTCGGATGGCAGGACACACCAAAAGTGATTCTCGCGGGCTGGTCGAGAGGCGCAGCCTTCGCCGTGCTCGCAGGCAGTGAGCCCGTCTTCCGCGACTGTCTCGTCGGTGTCATGGCGATCGGGCTCGCAGAAGGCGAGAATCTCACCGTCGACGACAGCGACGACACCGACGATGGACGCGCTCCTGAGACGTCACGCCACTGGCTATTCGACAGCTACGCGCGCCTGCTGCAGTTGCCGGCTCCCTACGCGGTCATTCAGGCGACCGGTGACAACTACTTTCCTGCGGCTTACGCGCGGCAGCGATTCGGTGCTGACACCGCCACGCGGCGCTTCTATCAGGTCGAGGCGAAGAACCACCGCTTCTCTGGTGGCTCGGCCGCCTTCGACGCAGCGCTGATGGACGTCCTGACGTGGCTGTCATCGAGCGCGTCGAAAGCACCGAGCGACCGTTTAGGATGAGGACATGAAAAAGCTGGGCGCGAGCGAGGCTCAATCGGCCTCGGAACTGATCTCGAAAAGAATCGCCGAACTCGGAAACTGGCGCGGAGAAACCCTCAGCAGAATGCGCGCACTCATCAGGGACGCCGACCCGGACGTCGTCGAGGAATGGAAGTGGGCCAAGGCGACAACACCCGGCACGCCGGTGTGGTCACACGACGGCATCATCTGCACCGGCGAGTCCTATAAGAGTGTCGTGAAGCTCACATTCGCGAAGGGCGCGTCGCTGAAAGATCCGGCACGTCTCTTCAACTCGAGCCTCGACGGCAACGTACGCCGGGCGATCGACATTCACGAAGGTGAAGAGATCAACGCGTCCGCCTTCAAGACGCTCATCCGCCAAGCCGTTGCTCTCAACAGTTCTGGCAAGTCGAAATCTTCGAAGAAAGCGAGGTCCTAAGGAGTTCCGAAGACGCCGTGGAAAACTTCGGCGCTGATCACATGACCATCGGCGCCAAACGTCAGGTTCTCTGACACGCGCCTCGTTCGACCGCCGATCTCGGCGTCGTAAATGATCGCCAGCTCCCGTGTATTGGCATCCCACAACACTCTATCGACAGTAAACCGGAGCGACCTCACCTGCTCGAGCGCCGTATTCCAGTACTGCCGCAAGGCCTGCTTACCGCAAACGGTCGCCACGCCCACAACCGCGAGCGCCGTGGGGCTCGTAAAGACGACCTGATCATGAAAGTGCGCGAGCACACGCTCAACTGCCAGCTCGTTCCAATCCGCTGCCCACCGCTCTGCAAAGGCCCGCGCCTCTTCTGCCGTCATCGCCACCACCTCTTCACTATTCTTAATCCGCTCGCGCCGGAAATATTCCAGCACGCGTCGGTGACACGGGAGCGGCGCGCGTGTTGCAGCCGTGTCAGCCGTGGCATTCCGATTTCGAGACGATGAGCCCGTCGGTAAAGGTCTCCACCGCGTCGTCAAGAAAGAGCTGCGGACGGCTGCAGACTGTTTGACCGATGGTGAGAACGAAGCGATTCACGAGGCGCGGAAGAGCATTAAGAAAGTGCGGGCAGTCCTGCAGCTCGTGGGCGACAGCCTCGGCGCTAACGGCGCCCTGAAAGAGCTTCGTCGCGCCAGTCATCTGTTGACGCCGCTGCGCGATGCCGACGCCATCATCGAGACAGCGCACGACCTTCGCTCTCGCAGCGAGGACGCAACGCCTGGCTCAGTATCGGCGCGATTGGACGCACACCTCGCGACACAGCAAGCCACATGTAGAAGGGCGGCTGACCACGACCACACCCGACCCAAGGCTGCGCGCGCCATTGATCGAGTTCGACGCGACTTGCGCGACTGGCACTGGAAGCGCACCGACTATTCCGCGCTGGTCAAAGGCCTCAAGCGAAGCTACAAGCGCGCGCGCAAAGGCATGCGGACGATTCGCGGCGACGGAAACCCAGATGCCTTCCATGAATGGCGCAAGCGGGTGAAGACCCTCTGGTACGGGCTTCGGCTCCTTGAAGATCACGCACCACGTCTTCACCGCACTATCGCGGACTTCAAGCGTCTGGAGACGTGGCTCGGTGACGATCACAACCTGTTCGTACTGGAACAGCAGATACACACCATGAGATTCCCCACGCCGGCCGATGGTGGCCGCGCGCATCTGCACACGCGCATCGAACGGCGTCAGCACGAATTGCGGCGAAAGGGGCTGGCCATCGGCGCGCGATTGTTCGCGGTCTCGCCGAAGGAATTCGTCGAACGTCGCACGCCACCGTCGATCAGTGAATAGCGTCGAACAGACCTTTCATGATCGCCTTCAGCGGGATGTTCGTCGTGATCACCGGAATCATCGGAAAGGCAAGGGAGAGCAGGAAGGCGATGGCGGTGCTCTTCCGAAATGGAAACGGCGCCATCTGCTCGATGTTTTTGAACGCCGCCGACAGATCGGCGAGCGAGCTGACATCGGGCGCGCCGAGCAATTCTGAAACGTTCTGATGACGTGGAGTCCACTTGCGTCGGAACTGCAACGACACGAGATGCTGCATCGATCCGTACACGCGAGTGCTCAACCTCTTCTCACGCAGCAACGCCGGCGTGAACAGGGCCAGCGGCAGAAAGAAGATCAGCAACAGGATGACGGCGAGGGCCGCAGCCGGCCACTTCAGGAATTCCAATGTCAGCTGACCATTCAAGATCTGCGCTCGCCAGTTGGCTCCGGCCACCGCTGACACGCCCAGCACAACTGGCACGAACGCACGCGGAACCTCACTGAGAAATCCCAGGCCGCCGATCAGATCACCATCGGTCGCATCCAGCTGGAGATGCATTCGGGAGATCTGTCGAAGCACGTCGACCCAGATCAGCCACTTCCACAGTGCGATCGCAATGAGTGTGAGGAACAACGCCTGTGTGACGAGCAGGGCGTAGTAGCCGGCAGGCGTCATGGAGCCTGCGCCCGCGTCTACCGCCCATGCCGCAGAAGCGGCGCGGCCAGAATCCAGGAGGTAGCCCACCTGGATGTAGACGGCGATGATGATCATGAACTCGGGGAGCTTCCAGTCGCGGAGGCGCCGCGTGCGCTGCATGATCTCGCGGAACCGTGAGAGATCCGCGTTGCGGATGATGTTGGCGTCCAGGAAGTGCTGCGCCATCTCCCGGAAACGTGTCTCCATCGTGAGCTGCGCGATCAGCAGCAGCGGAATGGCGATGAACGCGCGCGAGTAGACGCGATAGTCCAGGAGCAGCGCGCGAAGGTCGTCCAGTCCGCCATGAATCGCGGCCAGGACCGCGAGAGGTAGCCAGGCAAGCGCCACAGCCAGGGGCACACGCCGCTGAAGATCCCACGTGCGCGGGTGGATCAATCCGGCTTTCACTTCGACGCGGTAGAACGCTCCTCCGCGAATCAGAGAGATCGGTATCTCCTTGGCGCGTTCCTCGTCTAACGGCGTCCGAATGGGATGGACAGCCTCTGCCACGTCTGCTCAAGGCACCAATCGATGTGCCATTCGAGCGGAGGCCTGTGAATCGGGGATTTCTGGGAGAAGTGAGCGAAAGCCCATACGCGACGCCCAAACCGGGCCGCAGAAGCCGCGGCCCTTCGTGGCCGTTCGCAGAGGCGCTTACGTCTCGCCGGCGTCGGTTTTGTCGCCGTCTTCGCCGCGCGCTGGAGGCGTGCGACCGACCAGCAGTCGATCGACCCTGTTCCCGTCCATGTCCACGATCTCGAAGCGGAAGGGGCCCCGCTCGAAGATGTCTCCAATCTGCGGTACGCGGCCGAGTGCGAACATCGCCAGCCCACCCAGCGTGTGGTAATGCTGGCGATCCTCGTCGGTCAGCAGCGAGTCGTCATCGAGCGTGCGAAGCACGGTATCGATATCGATGCTGCCGTCCATCAGCCAGCTGCCATCTTCACGGCGCACGATGGCCGGCTCCTCACCGGGTTCCGACGGCAGGTCGCCGACGATCGCGGCGATGACGTCGGTCAAGCTGACGAGGCCTTCGACGTCGCCGAATTCGTCCACGACCAGCGCGAGCGGAAGGTGCGTGCGCTTGAACTGCTCCAGCAGTTTCATCAGCGACATCGTCTCGGGCACGTACAGCGCCGGTTCGGCGATCGACGGTAGATCCAGCACATTGCTGCCCAGTGCCTGCTCGAGCACTTTCGCCGCGCGCACGAAGCCAAGTACGTGATCCAGGCCTCCGTCGCACAACGGCAGCACGTTGTGCTGTGCACCACGGAGCTTGTCGCGATTGGTCTCGACGGAATCACGCACGTCCAGGTAGACGACCGTGGAACGCGGCGTGAGGACCGAACCCACGTGCCGCTGATCCAGGTTCAGTACGTTGGTGACCAGTTCCTGCTCGGTGGGCTCGAACACGCCTTCCTCGGCGCCTTGCTCGACCAGCACCTTGATCTCTTCAACGGTCACCGCAGGCGTCTTCACCTGACGCACACGAAGCAGGCGAAGGATCGTTTCAGTCGAGACGCTGAGCAGCAGTACCAGCGGCCGGGCAACCGCCGAGAGGATCTGCATCGGCCGCGCGATGATGCTGGCGATCCTCTCCGGATGCGTCAACGCCAGCCGCTTCGGTACAAGCTCGCCGAGGATCAACGACACGTACGTCAATCCGACGACCATGGTGCTCATCGCGAGCAGATGCGCGTAGGGCGCCAGCGACGGCACCTGCATGAAGAATGTATCGAGTCGTGAGACCACAGCGGCCTCACCGATCGCACCGTTCAGGATGCCGATGCTGGTGATGCCAACCTGCACGCTGGACAAAAATCGCGTCGGCTCTGATGACAACTGCAACGCACGCTGCGCCCCAGCGGTTCCATCGTCGGCCATCTGCACGAGGCGGGCACGCCGCGAGCCGACGATCGCGATCTCCGACATCGCGAAGAGGCCGTTCAACAGGATGAGGACAAAGACGAGCAGAAGGTCTGTGATCATGGTCGGTGAGCGTCCGCGTGTCGCTCCGCTGTACATTGTGTCCCAGCGGTTCGCGGCGGACGGCCACAGCCACGATCAGGTCCGGCTAAAGCCGGACACTACACGCGCACCTGATCAATCACATCGACCGCGATCTGACGGTGCTGGCGTCGCCGGCGTGTCGGGATTGGTGAGCGCTCAGCTTCAGGACCTGATCCCTGACGAGCCGCCCGACACGCTCCACCTCGTGATCCTGAAGCGACTCGTACACCGGCACTTGCACGGCGGTCGATGCGTATTCCGCGCCGGGCGCTGCCGGGCCAGACCAGTTGAACAACTCCATCCTGGTGCACACGTCCACATGCATCGGCGCGACGTCAACGCCGCGGCGGATGCAACGCTTGACGATGGTGTCGCTCTCTGGAACGTAGGCGCAGTATTGGTAGTAGACGTGTGTGCGATCTGATGGTGCGTGGGGGATCGCGATCCCGGGAATCGACCCAAGTAGATCATCGAGCAGCGCGGCGTGATGTCTTGTTCGCTCGATGAACTCTGGAAGGTGTTCGAGGCCCGCGAGTCCCATCGCGGCCTGTACGTTGGTGAATCGTCCACGGTAGTGCGCCGGCAGCGGATCGAGGGACCGCCGTTCTTCCCACAAACGTTCCTCCGGCTTCGCGTCGATCCACGACGCCGTCCACCAGATTGGGAACAGTGAATAGGTGAAGACCTTTGGCCGGATGAAGGTGTGCTGCCACTTGCCAGACCGTAAGAGGTGTTCGACGCGCTTCTCGTCGGGCCACGCTTCGCCGTCGGCGTACTCGCCGACGCGCCTGGCCAGATCCGCATCACGCATCCACGCGAGTCCGCCGCCGTACGTGTTGAGTGGCTTGAAGGCCTGGAAGCTGAAGAAGCTGGCGTCGCCGAGCGTGCCCACCATCTGGCCCTTGTAGGCGGCACCGAGCGAATGCGCACAGTCCTCGATGACCTTGAGGTCGTAGCGCTTCGCGATGTCGAGGATCGCATCCATGTCACACGACATGCCGTAGAGATGCGTCGGGAGCACAGCGCGCGTGCGTGGTGTAATCGCGCGCTCGACGGCGCCGGGACTCAACGTGAACGTCACCGGGTCGATGTCGGCGAAGACCGGCGTCAAGCCAGCAACGCGTGCGATCTCGGGAACCACCCAGAAGGTAAAGGCGGGAACCACGATCTCGCTGCCGGGTGGCAGGTCCATCGCCTTGAGGATGAAATACAGCGCCATCCTGCCGTACTCCGTCGAGCACGTGCGGACGTGCCCGCCACCAAGGAAGCGGGCGAACTCGCTCTCGAACCGCTCGATGAGGGGCCCCTGCACGAGCTGCTTGCGCGCGCGGCACTCGTGGATGATCTGTGAGAGTTCGGGCACGACTCGTGTCCCAAATCGACCGATAGCAGCCATCGTCCTTCCCTACTCCGCGTGCTCGATGACGCGGCGTTCGTACGAGCCCAATACCTTGAACAGCAACAGCAGCAGCAAGCCGACGACGAGCGCACCCTTCCAGCCCTCGAGTCCGAACTGTGCGAGGTAGGTCGGGCCGACCCACGCGACGAGGACCAACAGCGTGAAGGCCCAGGCCAATGCCGAGATCGCGTTCAGCAACGAGAACGTCGCCGGCGGAACGTCCACTGCCGCGCACGCGGCGGCAAGCGCGATCCGAAATCCCGGGGCGAAGCGGATCAGCAGCACCATCAGCCGCGCATGGCGGCGGACTCGCGCGATGAGTGGCTCGGCTTTGCGCTGGAGCGACGGAATCCGGGCCATCCATCGCGGCAGGCGACCGCGGAAGATGTAGAAGTAGGCCTGGTCGCCGATCGACGCACCGAGTGCGCCGGCAAAGAGCACCCCAAGCGGATACAGGTGCCCTTCGGCGACGAGCGTCGCCGCGGCGATATAGGCGACTTCTCCCTCGAGGATCGCGGCCAGCGTAAGGCCGGCATACGGCAGCACCGCAAGCCCCGCGCGACCGACGTCGGCATCCATCAGCACGACAACGCCCGTTCCTTGAGTGCGACTTCTCGCGTGTGCCGGCGGCGCACCGGCGCGTCCAGTGACTCGATCAGCGCACGCACTCTCGGTGATTCGATGCGCAGATAGTTCGAGAGAAAGGACGGCCGTATGTAGTACCGCGTGTAGGCGTTGCCGAGCAGGAACGTCAGCTCGGCATGCGTCAACGACGGGTGCGTGAACGTGGGCGTGAACCCGTCGAATCGTTCCCAGTCGGTTTCGGTGATCGTGGGCTGCATCCGCTTGAAGAGCGGCGTACCCGGATACGGCGTGAGGATCTTGAACTGCGCCAGTGTCGAGCCCAAGTCGATTGCGTACTCGATCGTGGCGCCGATCGACTGCCAGGTGTCCTCTGCGAAGCCAATCACATAGAACGCGGCCGTGCGGATCCCAAGGTCGTGGCAGCGACGAAGCACCAGCCGCTGCTGTGGTTCGGGAATGGGACGGCGCCCCACGTGCTTCAACGTGGCCGGTGCCACGGATTCAACGCCGAACGTCATCGCGCGCAGGCCGGCGGCGTGCATCACGCGCAGCAGCTCGTCGTCCAGCCGATCGAGCCGCGTTTCGCACTCGAAGGTGTGGGGCAACCGCCGCGATCGGATCCCGTCGCACAGTTCGAGCACGCGGTCGCGGTCCTGAGTGAACAGCGGGTCGCGGAACACGACGAACAGCGGGCCGTGCGTGTCCTCGAGATAGGAGAGCTCGTCGAGGATATTGGTCACCGACCGGAATCGATAGGTTGACTGGATCCGATGCGGGCAGTAGGTGCAGAACTCCGGGCAGCTCCGCGACGCGAGCACCGGCAGCGATCCTCCATAGGGACCACTTGCGAACGGCACACGCATGCGGCGCCGCGACGGCAGGAGCGGGGCCCAGACGGGGAACGGCAGCGAGTCCAGTTCGTTGATCTGCGGGCTGGGCACCATCCCGCTCAACCTCTCGCCGCGGAACAAACGCTGGAGCGCCGACTCGGGTTCGCCGGCGACGATGAAGTCAGCGGAGGCCTCGAAGAGGTGCTGCAGGTTTTGCGCGGCGATCCCGATGAAGCCGACGCGCACGCCGTGGTCGCGCATCGCACGAGCCCATGCCGTCTCGCGACGGTAATCGACCAGCGAGGACACCATGATCGCGACGTCGCCGTCCGCCAGGTCTCCGGACGAACCGACGATCTCGTGACCAGCCTGACGGGCCAGCGCGGCTGCATACGCCAGGTGGACGCTGGGCAGCTCGTGAAACCTGCCCTTGACGTGCGCCACCATGCGCGTCACTTTCGAAAACGGCTTCAGCCTCGAACCGTAGCCGCCAACCACCGTGTCTTTGCTGACGAGGCCGTCGCCACCCTTGATATCCGCGAGCACGATTCGCATACGCACCATCACGCGACACGCATCCGCCGCACAGTGCGGCGACGCGGTCACGTCTCAATGTGATGAGCGCCCGTTCGTCGGAACGGACGAAACTAGAGCGGGAGCGGTGCGGGAGGAGGACGAGGCGCGACGCGGGAAACGAGAGGGAATGGACGGGACGCGCGAGTGCCGCGATCGATACGCGCGCCGATGTCTTCGAGACGCGGAGCACGTGGCGAGACGCGGAGAACCGCAAGCAGTGCGCAGGTCGCGGCGCGCTCGCCCGATTCCGAATCCGCGTCTGCGCTGTCAGCGTGACGGTGCGACTCTGCGTGGAGGCGGGTCTTGAGACCCGCCTGCGACGGGTTGACGCGAGCATGTCGCGCGTCCGCGCGCGCACCTTTGACACTGTCAATTGCCCACGACGACGTGCCCGCCGCGGCGATACCTGGCAGCAGCACGCACAGTGCGCACACTAACCAGAACACCCGACCTCGCGTCCGCGTGAACGATCGCATCGTGATGGCCGGTAGTATAGCGACGGCACGCGCGGCGACTATTTACACCGAATTAATCCGGCGTTCACTTTCGGCGCGCGCGCCGACGTCAGACCGAGGACGCGATGAGTCGTCGTGTCCCCTCGGTCGCAACGCCGTACACGAAATGCGCCACCAACGACTGCAAGTGCTTTTCCGGAGAGCGCTGCAGCGTCGAACGCGAGAGACCGAGCACCGGCATGGCAATCTCGTCGGCCGTGAGCCACAACGCCGTCCCCAGCCCAAGGCCTGAGCGAGGACGCCCTCCGCGCCGCATCACGTACACCGCGTAGGCGGCGCCAACCGCGGCGCCGAAACTGAAATGGACGATCGACGCAGCGACCGCCAGCTCGCGATCGCTGAGCGGACGTCCGACAGCGGTCGCCGCAATCTGCGCTGCCATTTCGTTCGAGTTCCGCCCTTCCTCGCGTTCCTGCCAATCGCGTGCGTCGTGCGGACCGGCGGCAGACTCGGGCGGACGATCGCCTGCAGCCAGCGTCCACATCCGCTGCGCGATGTTCATCGCCCACGTTCCTGCCAGCCCGGCCACTGCCCCTGCGCTCGCTGCCCGCAACCTCGAGGTCATGCGATCAGCAGCCTGCAAACGTACGGCCCGTCAACCTCAGGAATGCTTGAGGGCTCACTTATTGCTTCGTTCAACGCGGTGACTCGACAGGTGGCGCAGTCCGTGTTGCTGGCGACGGTTTCATTCATCGTCGCTGCGTGCGGCCGGCAGGATCAGCGCCTGCATCAGCACCATCAGAAGCTCGAGTCGCTTGCCTCGTCGGCAGCGGCGATAGGCAATGCGTGGCTCTCCGGTAGTACCTCTGGCACCTACACGATCACCGCGCTGGAACAGACGTATCTGCTTGTTGAAACCGAGCGAGCTGAGATGGCCAGCACACCTGATGCGCTCGTCGATCCGCGCGGCGCTGAGCTGTCGCAATCGGCTGAACGACTCTCACGTGTGCTCGCCGCCATGCGATACGACGTGCGCGGCTCGAACGCGTCATCTGTTCGTCAACAACTGCGCGAGATCGCCGGCCTCGTCGCGGAGCGGCGATGAGTGCGATCGTCGATCTCATTCTCGGCGTGGTCACGAGCATCGGCGGGTTCGTCGAAGCCGGCTCGATCTCCACGGCCGCACAAGCGGGATCAGAGTTTGGCTTTCAGCTGCTGTGGGCGATCGCGGCGGCCACCCTCATGCTCGCGATGCTCGTCGAGATGTCGGGTCGTCTTGCCGCGGTTGGCCGTCGATCGCTGGCTGCGGCCGTCCGTGAGCGCTTCGGCGTGCATTTCCAAATCGTGACGCTGACGGCTGAATTGCTCATCGACGTGTTGCTCCTCGCGGCGGAGATCGGCGGTGCGGCCATTGCGATCAAGCTGCTCACCGGTGTCGCATTTCAGTGGTGGGTCATCCCGATCGGCTTGGTGATCTGGCTGGCGCTTTGGCTCTGCGGATTCAGCGTGATCGAATACGGCCTCGGATTGCTCGGGCTCGTGACGCTTGCCTTCGTGGTGTCCGCCTGGCAGACGCAGCCCAATACCGGTGACCTCGGCGCCTCGTTGATTCCGTCGCTTCCCGAACACGATCCGGCCCGTTATGCGTTTCTTGCGATCAGCATTCTCGGCGCAACCGTCAGTCCGTATCTCCTGAATTTTTATGCGTCCGGCTCGGTCGAGGAGAAACTCACCGAAAGCGAACTCTGGGTAAACCGCACTACCGCCTACATGGGTATGTGCTTCGGCGGTGTCGTCTCAATGGGCGTGCTGGTAACGAGCGCAATGGTGCTCGGCCCTCAGCAGATCATCGTGGACTCCTACGATCAGGCCGCCCTCATGTTCGTGCCGATATTCGATCGTTGGGCAGTCCCACTGTTCGCAGCGGCGCTCGGCATCGGCTGTTTCGGCGCGGCCGTTGAGCTCACGTTGAACGCCGGCTATCTGTTTGCGCAGTTCTTTGGCTGGTCGTGGGGCGCCAACAAGCCCCGTCGCGATGCGACCCGGTTCACGTCTGCGTTCACTATCGTCCTCGCAGGGTCGCTTTTCGTCTCACTGATCGGATTCGATCCGCTGCGCCTCACATTGATCTCCGTCGCGCTCACGGTGGTGATCATGCCGGCCGTGGTGCTGCCGTTCCTTGTGTTGATGAATGACAGCCACTACGTGAAGACGCACACGAGCGGCGCCATCGGCAATGCCTGTCTGGCGGCACTCACCATCGCCGGCGCAATCATGGCGGTTGTCGTGATTCCGTTAGAGGTTCTGGGAGGCTGAATGGATCTTGCGCGAGACCTGCTGGACAACCGGGTCGTCGATAGGAACGGACGCGACATGGGCCGTGTCGACCGCGTGGTGCTGCAGGTCCGCGCGGGTCAGCCACCGACCGTGACCGGGATTGAGATCGGGCCGTCGGCGCTCGCCCATCGTCTCGGACGATGGGCCGGTTGCCTGGTTGAGGCACTGGAGTGTGCGTTCGACGTCAACCAAGGACGGCCACTCCGTCTACGTGTCGCCGAGATTCTCGACGTGGATAATCACGTGCGAGTTAGCGTTGCAGTCGGTGAAACCGCTGCGGCCACCATCGAACAGCGGCTCCGCCGATGGGTCGGGTCGTTGCCGGGATCGTCATGAAGAGAGCCGTCGCGCCCCGTGTCGAAAACGGCGAGATACATCTCGATCGTCTGCTGGGACGGGTCGTACTCACGCGAAACAATCAGCCGGTAGGACGTCTCGAGGACTGTCGCGTCGAGAAGCGCGGTCACGAGTGGACGATCGTGGAATACGTGATTGGCGCCGCCGGTTTGCTCGAGCGTCTCGGCGTCGGCCTAAAGCTGGTGATCGGGTTGTGGCCGGGTGGCTATGTGGCGCGCTGGGATCAACTAGATATCAGTGATCCCGAGCGCCCACGCTTGACCTGCGGGGTTGAGGAACTTCGCCAGCTCACCGCACCTGAAACGACGAAATCTGGTCGCTCCAGTTGATGGCACCGAGGTCCGCGGCGTCGCGGTCGATCCGTAGCCGCTGACCCCTGTAGTCGGCATCGCGATACACCTCGACGCGGGCCCGGCCGTAGATGCGAATCGAGGAGATGCGATCGTTCCAGCCGGTGCCGCTCAGATTGCGCTCTTCTTCGTCGGCGTTCCAGCACTGCGAGCGACCGCCGTAGTTGATGTCTTCATAGACGCAGATACGGTCACGCGCCGGACGGTTGTCGCGGTCGTCGTCGCGATCATTGCGACCGACGTTGCCGAAGAAGCCCCGGCCGCGCCGGTTGAATGACATGACCTGGAACGAGTCGATCCGATCGTTCCAGTTGCGGCGGCCTTCCATCGCGCGCAGCCGCAAGTCGGGAACATCCATATCGAATTCATCCGTCGCGCCCATGAACTCTTCCTGGTCCCACACGACGACGCGGGCGCGCCCAAAGATACGGATCGAAGAGATCTCGTTGTTGCGGTTGCGGAGATCGGCGAGCTCGTCCCCCGGGCGATAGCACCACGACGGCCCCTGATATTCAACATCGCGATAGAAGCACACGCGATCGGTGTCGCGATTGTCCCGACCGTCGTTGCGCTCGCGTCCCTGTTGCGCAAGGGCCGGCGCGGCGGTCATCGAAAGGCTTGCAACGATCACAGCGGCAAAAGCGCGATGCTTCATAACGTCACTCCCTGGCTGAGTGTCATAGCCAAGAGTATGCCAAGCTCTGCTGCGTGCCTGTGCGCGTTCTTGCGCGGTTCCACGCCGGTCGAGAGGACAGTTCAGGCCTCGGACGCTGACCGCACGACCGCGATGCCTGCGAAGACGAGCGCCGACGCCACCAGCGTCCGGGGCGAAAAGGGTTCCGACAGCAGCACGGAGCCGAGGACGACGGCAATCAGCGGGTTGACGTACGAGTAGAGCGAGACGGTCGCAATCGGCAGATGTTTCAGCGCGTAGACATACGCGGAGAACGCGACGAGGGATCCAAAGACCACCAGGTAGAGAATCGCGCTCGCCGATCGAACGGTGAACGCCAGGTCCTTCCACTCACCGGTGACGGTAGCAATGGTCAAAAACATCAAGCCGGCAGCGAGCATCTGCACCGCCGACGTGGCAGCCGGTGACGAGGACACCGTGTTTCGCTTGGTAATCGACGTGCCGAGCGCCCAACCGGCGCACGCCAACTGCAACGCAATCACACCAGCCACGAACCAACGGCCGCCCGCGCCTTCGAATAATTCCGGCCAGACGAGCACGATGATCCCCGCGAATCCGACCGCCAGACCGGACCACGTCCGCCGCGTCGCCCGTTCTCCGTCTCGACGAACCGCTTCGACAACCAC
>JBKPRH010000346.1:0-9137 GCA_046765795.1 Acidobacteriota bacterium
CGCAGCACGAAGAATGTGGGTGAGCTCGTCCAGAAACTGGTCTCGCGGTAGATCGGCGGTAGCAGCGACAACCCATACCCTGTCGCGACGAGCGCCGGACCGAGCAGTGCCAACCAGACAATCACGCGCCTTTCGTCGCGCGGTGTACGAGATTGATCGAGCCACAGTCCGATCGCCGCACCGGCGAGCACAAATCCGCCCCACGGAAGCAACGTGAAGCCGCTGTACGCCGGGATTGGCTTGAAGTACGCCTCGATCGGATCCGGAAGCCAGGCGAGCGCGTTCGTCACGCGAACGATCGGCGTCAGCATTGCCGCCGTTACCGCCGATGTCACGAGCACCGCAGCTCGAGTTGCGGTACTCCGGGCAAGCGTCCACAAGACTGCCGTCCCGAGCATCGACAGTCCCATCACGTTGAGGATGTCTACCTTCAGGAAGGAACGAACACCGCCAGCGCCAAGCACCGCCGACTGCAGACGGAACAGAAACGCCAGCCCGAAGATCTCCCAGCCGCGTCGTCGCGCACGCGCTGACGCTTCGGCCTCGCTCATCCCCTTGTCGATACGGGAGCCGGCAGCGAGCGCAAGCGCAACGCCGGCGAGGAACAGAAAGGTCGGCGCGCCGAATCCGCCGACCACGATCGCCCACTTGTAATCACTGCGAGCGCGATCTGCGGCATGAGTCCACGAATCGAGCGTGTGCGCCTCGACCATGATCAGCACCGCGATGCCGCGCAGCCAATCGAGGTACACGCGCCTGGTCACTGTGTTCTGCCGTGTCCGCCGTCAAGCGGACGGCGCGACGTCGAAGGACGTCGTCAGTTCGATGTCCTGACGCATGGAGTGCCACACCGAGCAGTACTTATCGTGCGATAGCTTGATGGCGCGCTCGACCGCCGCCGACGGCACGTCGCCCCGGACGTGAAAATGGAGTTGCGCGCGAATGACTCGTGTCGGATGTTCCTGCGCTCGCTCCGCAACGATATGCGCGCTGAATCCGCTTAGCGGGTGACGACCCTTTCGGACGATATCTACAACGTCGGCCGACATACAGCCGGCCAGTCCGATAACGAGCATTTGCACCGGCGAAGGCCCTGCGTTGCTGTCTCCGTCCACGACGGTCGTAATGCGTGCGCTGGTCGCGTCGAAACGCAGCGCTTCAGTCCAGACGAGGTCAGCAACGACTGGAGGCTTCGCCATACGCGGGAAATTGTAGACTCACCGCCGCACAACAGCTGGGGATTCGGCGTCAGCGAGGAAGATGGATGAGGGACTGCCGCCGTCGATGGCGATCGTCCAAATGTCGGCGCGACGTACCGTCGCACTTGCCGAATGGCCGACGGCGTAAAGGATATGCCCGTCGTCCAGCCATTCGATTTGATCGTCGATGTGCTTGGACTCCGGCAGTTGACGCACGGTCATGGTCGAGAGTTCGAGGACAGCCGGTTGCCACCAGGCGTCGAATCCTTTTCCAAACCGCTTCTTGAACGCGATGTGCTTCTCGTCTGGGGAGAGCGACGGACATTCGATGTCTTCGGCGATCACGCGAAACTCGCGCGCGGTGACATCACCCTCGACCAGCAGAATCCGGCCGCCGGTCCCCAACGTGGCATAGATGCGATTGGGATCTCGTGTAAACGTCGCTCCCCAGAAGTTGAAATCGATGGAGTGGAATTCCTTGCCGTCACGCGACACCGCGAAAGACTCGAGATCCGCGACATCGTCACCGGATGGCACTCTCACGATTCGTGTCCGGGTCGAAAGGCCGACAGCGAGATACGAATCGCCCGCGACGAAGGACGTGTACGCAGCAAATTGACCGTTGCGCGCAACGCGAGCCCGGCTTGGCATCCCGGGCAGATTGATCGACTGAATGATCTTCAACTGATCGTCGAGAAGATGCCCAAAGAAACCGACCGGGGCCGTGCCAATCGTCAGACAGAGCCCGTCTGTCGCGCTGAAGTGCAGTCGATTACACGTGATCGTCGTGCCAGCGCGCTGCGTGAGGTTCTCGAGGGATGAGAACGTCAGACGCCCGTACGTTGGGCCGGGCGTCAGATCTCTGAACGCGACGTGTGCGCCTTTTCGAATCCCGGCAACGGCCTGCATCCCTGCAGCCCTGTCCGGTGTGCCAGTCTCACCAGTTGACGCTGTGGATGACTCGACGCGAGCAAAATACAAGTAGGCACCAGCACCCACAACGATCGCGGCGACGACTAACGTGAAACTCCTGAGCCGTGACGCTGTCGTCATGCTGTGCCTGTTTCGATCGGACGATCCTTTGTCGTGCTGAGCATATACGCGCTCAAGACCAGCCCGGCTATCGACGCGAACAGAGCCATCGTCACAACTGTCCCGGGGCCGCGCCAGCTCCAGATCACACCCACGATGACCGAACTCGCGAGGCGCGTCAGGCTGGTGGCAGTATTGAGCGCGGCGAGCCCGCTCGCGCGAACCTCAGATCGCGTCGCGCCACTGACGAGCGCGGCGATGACTCCGTCGGTGGCTGCGTAGTACGCACCGTGCAGCAAGAGAACCAGGCCCAACGTCCAGAGCCCGACATCCAACATCGCCACTCCAGCGTAGACCAGCACCATGCATGCCTGCCCGATGACGAACACTCTCGAGCGCCCGACGCGATCGGCCAGGCCGCCGAGTGGCGCCGCAAGCACGAGGTACGACGTGGCGGTGCCCGCATACAGCAGCGGAATCGTTTCTGCGCCGCTTCCCCGTTTCCACTGCAGCAGGAGATACAGAAACGCGTCGCTCACGACGACGAAGCTCGTCAGGGCGGCCACTGTAGTGATGGCGACGAACGGGCGGTTCGGCAGGAGACCCGGCAGGTCCATCGTGAGATGGCGCTCGCCGGTGACGTCGCCCCTGCGATCCTCAACCAGCAGGACGAGAGCAGCGATCCCAATTAGCGCGATTGCGAAGCTGACGACGAAGATCGCATCGAAGCGATTGGGCATCGATGACAGGATCCAGAAGGCGAGCAGCGGGCCGACGAGGACGCCAACGGTATCCAGAGCGCGATGGACACCGAATGCCGACCCCAGATCCTGCGGACGCGTCGCGAGCGAGATGAGAGCGTCGCGAGGCGCAGTACGAATTCCTTTGCCGAGCCGATCTGCCGAGAGGATTGCGGCCACGGCCGTCCACGCGCTGCCAGTCACGAGCAGACCTATCTTGCAGATCGCGGAGAGGACGTAGCCCAGCGTCGCCACCAGTTTGTACTGCCGCCAGCGATCGGCGATGACTCCACTGGCCAGCCGCGCGACGGCCGTCACACCTTGGTACAAGCCATCGATGACGCCGAACTGCACAGCGGAGAGCTGCAGGTGCACGAACAGATACACCGGCAGAATGCTCGAGACCATTTCCGAAGAGATGTCTGTGAAGCAGCTGACCAGACCGAGCAGCCAGACTGTTCGCGGGATGACTGGACGCGCTGAGGCGCGTAATCGTCGATCTAGGAAGCTGCGGAGGCCGGCGACATCGATGGGGTACACAACTAAGTGCGAAGTCTAAAGTGTAAAGTGCAAAGTAGTTTCCGGTTACTTTGCACTCTGCACTTTGCACCTCGCACTTAGCGCGTGGCTGTCTGCTGTACCGCCGGCGGAACGCTATTGCGCTTGCCGCTGAAGAGTGCCGCAAATAGCAACCAGCCCAGAGGCAACGCCAGCAGCGCGTAGCTGAGGATCTGGCCATAGCGACCGTCCGGTCCATACGGCTCGGTGGCCCAGTGCAGTGGCTCGCTATACGGGAAGATGTTGGCCTCGGTCAGCTCGTGGAATCCATAGATCAGGAGCTGCACCACGAACACCGACAAGAACAGCGCGGTCACCTGGAAGAACAGGGCCAGGTTGACGCGATGGCCGTAGCGAGACCACAAATACGCGACGAACGCCGCTGACGCCGTTCCGCCGATCGCGCCGATCAGAATGTTTGTTCCTGCTTCCTGGAACAGCAGCGTGCCCATCAACAGCGCCGTCTCCATGCCCTCGCGCGTGATCATCAGCAGCGTAAACAGGAAGACGCCGATCAGGGCTTTCGACCCGACCTTCAGCGCCGACGACTCGAGATGCGCCTCGATGTCCTTCTTGATGCGCTTGGCGTGCTTCCACATGTGCACGATGAGCGACGCCACTAAGACCGCCGCGGTCAGCGCGAGAAGACCTTCCCACAACGCTTGATTGTTCGCGCGTTGAAAGAGGACGGCCGCGCCGATGCTGAGTAGCACCGCGACGCCGATACCCCAGTGCACGGCCGACACGAGTTGCGGTCGCCCCGTCTTGCGGAGATACGCGAGGCTGATGGCCACGATGAGAAAGGCCTCAAGGCCCTCTCGAAGAGTGATGACAAAAGCTTGCAGCATGGAATCCCCGTAAATGAGAACGAGTCTCAATACGAGTCTATACCAAGTCAATTCCGAACTCCCAATCGCCAAAACCCAGCCATTCCCACGCCCCCAATTCCCAAGTCGAGTTGGGAGTTGGAGGCTGGGCGGGGTTGGCAGATTGGCGGTTGGGAACCGGGACTTACTTGATAGGAATCGTCCAGAAGTAAACGGTGCGGCCGTTCACGTTGAGCGTCTCCTGCGGCTTCGCGTCGCCCATGTCGAACGCGTGCGAAACGATACGCGTGCCCGGCTTCAACTCTTTGTTCAACTTCGGCAGCAGCTTCAGATTGAGCGACGGCAGCAGATACAGCGTGACGACGGTCGCCTCGCTGATGTCAGTCGTGAACAGGTCCTGGTTCAGGAACTTCACGCGATCGCCAACGCCGGAGTTCTTCAGATTCTCCTGCGCTTCCTTGATCCGCTGCGGATCGATGTCGATGCCGACGCCGCGCGCGCCATACGTCTTCGCCGCGGTGATCGGAATGCGACCGTCGCCAGAGCCGAGGTCATAGACGACGTCGTTCTTGGTGACCTTCGCCAGCTTGAGCATCGCATCGACGACCTCCTGCGGCGTTGGCACAAAGATCACGTCGGGTGAGCGAAGCGGCTGCTGGGCTGATGAGGGAACGACAAAGGCAGCCAGGATCGCCAGACAGAGAACGATGCGGCGAGCAGTCATGAGCCTCCTTCAACGGCGAAAAAGCGGATTATATGTGGATGGCAGTCGTCGTTCAAAAGTATGGGGGCAGTAGCGTCGCCGACGTAGACAAGCTGCGAAGAGTCGCCGAGCGAGTCATGGCCACGCGCAAGCTCGGCCACGATGTCGTCGTCGTGGTCTCCGCAATGGGAGATACGACCGACGAACTTCTCACGCTCGCGAAGAAGATTTCCGCGAATCCCGATCGCCGGGAGCTCGACATGCTGCTCTCGGCCGGCGAACG
The DNA here is from genome assembly GCA_046765795.1 of Acidobacteriota bacterium. GTDB lineage: Bacteria > Acidobacteriota > Vicinamibacteria > Vicinamibacterales > UBA2999 > Gp6-AA40. The sequence goes on from JBKPRH010000346.1 coordinate 5,343, forward strand.
CATCTCGATGGCGCTCCTCTCGATGGCGATTCGCGAGCGAGGCGGCGACGCGATCAGTTTTACCGGCAGCCAGTCCGGCATCATCACCAACGACCGGCACATTGATGCACGCATCATCGAGGTCCGGCCGTTTCGCGTCCAGGACGAGCTCGCGCGCGGAAAGATCGTCGTCATCGCAGGGTACCAAGGCGTCTCGTACAAGAAAGAAGTCACAACACTCGGTCGCGGCGGCAGCGACACCACGGCGGTGGCGATGGCGGCCGCCCTCGATGCGGAGTACTGCGAGATCTGTTCCGATGTCGATGGCGTGTATTCGGCCGATCCACGCGTAGTGTCCGCGGCGCAACGTATCGGAACGCTGTCCTACGAAGAGACGCAGGAAATGGCCGAGGCGGGCGCGAAGGTGCTGAACGCACAGGCCGTCGAGTTCGCCAAGGAGAAAGGCATCGCGATCTACGCGCGCGCCACAGAAGGTCCATTGCCAGGCCCCGACCCGTCGAGCGACGGAACGGTCGTGCGCCGCAGTCCGCCGCGCATGCCGGGTACCGTCGTCGGCGTCGCGAGCGAGAAGGACATGGTCATGCTGGACGGCGAGAGTGCGCCGAGTGAGCTCATGACGGTCCTGGCCGAACGACGCGTGCCGGGGAAACAGCTTCACGTGTTCGGCGATCGCACAACCGTCGTGATCTCACGAGAGAACCTTCACGATGAAGACCGGCTTCGCGACGCGCTGTTAACAAGACTGGGAAAGACCGCTCGGTTGATTGACGGCCTGGGGGCGGTGAGTGTCGTCGGTGCGGGGATCAACGCGACCTACGAGAACGTGCGCGCTGGCACCACGACTCTAGCGGGATTAGGCATCACGCCAGCGGCTCTCGCGACGTCGTCATTCCGGATCACGTGGATGGTGCCGCGCGATCGGACGGCTGACGTCGTACGCGCGTTACACGCGCGCTTCATCGAGTCGCAGCGTCCGCTGCTGCCCACCGAGTGAACGGAATCAGGAACCGGGAATCAGGACTCAGGGCTGGGCCAGGAACGAGGAATCAGGGTGATTCTGATTCCTGATTCCTGACCCCTGATTCCTATGGAGTTCGCGGTGCGCGGCGCTCGCGGAATTCAGGCGCGACGCGCGTCAGCCGCGTCCACAACGCACGGCTCGGCTGCGTGAGGAATGCGTGCCAGGCCGCCTTCTGAGCGGCCACGTTCTGGTCGCTCGCACGTCGGCCCTCGGGGTGTCCGAACTCGTCGCGGTATTCCGACGGCGACGCGACGATGGCGGCGATCTCCTGGATGGTGCCGCCTGCACGCCGGTCGCCCTGCGGAAACAACCGGCAGAATTCATCCACCGTGTCCACTGGGTCCAAGTCAACGGCCAACGCATAGGTGCGAATCCACGCACGCGAATACAGGCCCTTCGGCCATTCCGAGAGATCGTTCGCTTCGAAGGCCGCGATGATCTCGGGCTTGATACGAAGCGAATCGGCAATCTGCTCGATCGAAACGCGGGCGCGCAAACGCTGCCGGCGAAGGCGAGTAACGAACGTCTCCTGCGGGGTCATGTGATCTCCAACAGTGCCTAGAGAGCCGCAGCAATTCCTGGGCCCTGACGGCTGAGATCACACTGTTCGTGCTTTTGCTTGAGTCAGCACGATTTAGCAGCTGTGCCTTATTGGGAAATGTCTTGAAATAAGCCTGATAGTTACAGTTTTCTGCCTTTTTTGGTATCTGCCTTTTTGACCGGTGCCAATCTTAGGGATGAGCTTACGTACTCTGCCCATCTGCTGGGCTAAGAGATCGGTCGGCGCCGGCTAAGTACTTACCCTTACTCGAGGGTCGGAACCGTGCCGCCAAGGAACGCGGAGAGCTGCGTCGGATTGAATTGCAGACCGGTGTAGAACGGTCCGAACTCGGCGAACTTTGCGCTCGCCTCGTCGAAGCGCATCTCGTAGATCAATTTCTTGAAGACCAGCGGATCCTGCGCGAAGAGATCGACGCCCCACTCCCAGTCGTCGTAGCCGATTGAGCCGGATATGACCTGCGTGACCTTGCCCGAGTAGTGACGCCCGATCATTCCGTGCTCGCGCATCATCGACGCGCGGCGCTCGAAGGTTTCCGAGTACCAGTTCTGCGTCTCGCCACGCTTCTTGTTCATCGGATAGAAACAGACGTAACGCCATTTCGGTATCTCGAGAAACAGGCGCCCCATCACCCGCTGACGCTGCGTCTCCATCTCGGCGTCGAACGCACGATCGAATTCCTCGCTGCCCGGTTTGTGCTTCGCCCCGAGCTGCTCGTGAATTTTCCCCGTCATCTCGTACATCCCGAGCTCCACGATCGACACATATGATGTGGTTGCCTCGAGGAAATCGTGGAGCTCCGTGCGCGACAACGCGAGTTGCGCTTGCGCCAGGGCCTCGAAGCCGCGGCGGAAGCAAATGAACATCAGGTCGGCCTTGTGTCCCAGCATCTGTACGGCCGCCGTTGCGCCGGCGTCAGGAACGGCCAGCGCGCGATTCGCCTCATCGGCCATTCGCTGGATGTCGGCAGACGACTTCGAACGCAGGTGGTCCCACCTGACGCGGTACATCAGATGGAGAACGCTCCACCCTTCGAGGGACTCGGGAACAAACGGGTTGTGCATCACCGCATTATGGCTCCGTCGCCGGTCGGCCAGCAGGGATGTGAACGTGCTCGGGTTTCTCCTTCTTCGGACCGAACAGCTTCACGCCGAGCCAGTCGCGCGAATCCGCAAGAATCTCGTACACCGTCGGAATCACGAGCAGTGTCAAGAGCGTCGATGTCACGACACCGCCAATCACCGCGATGCCGAGCGGCGCGCGGAAATCCCCACCTTCTCCGCCGCCCATCGCCACCGGCACCATGCCTGCCACGAGCGCGAACGTCGTCATGAGGATGGGTCGCAGGCGAACACGCCCGGCCTGAATCAGCGCCTCGCGCCGCTCCATGCCCTTCTCCTCCGACCACTTCGCGAAGTCGATCAGCAGGATCGCGTTCTTCGCGACGATGCCGACCAGCAGGATGATGCCGATCATGCTCATGATGTTGAGCGACTCACCGGTGATCACCAGCGCCAGCATGACGCCAATGAGCGACAACGGCAGCGACAGCATGATCGACAGCGGTTCGAGGAACGAACCGAACTGCACGACGAGAACGAAGTACATCAGCATCACCGCGACGCCGATGGCGATGAACATCTGCGTGAAGATCTTGACCTGATCCCTGGTCTCGCCACCCTGGCTCATCCCGTAGCCCGGAGGGAACTGGATCGACTTCGCCACGCGCGCCGTCAGATCGCCGACGACTTCTGAGAGCGGGCGGTTCTCAGTGTTCGCTTCGACCGTGATCACCCGATCGCGATCGAGATGATCAATGCGTGCTGGCCCGATCGCCTGCGTCACCTTTGCCACCTGGCCAAGCGGCACGCTCGCTCCTGGATTGTTCGGTCCGCCGACTGGGAGCGGCAACGATTCAAGGTCACTGACGGTTGACCGCGATTCAGGCGCGAGCCGGATCGTGACGTCGCGAGTCTCTCCCGACGGATCGATCCAGTCGCCGACATCGATACCGGCAAACGCTGGACGCAGTGCTTGCGCGACCTGTCCGACCGTGACACCCAGTGAACCCGCCAGACCACGATCGAGTTGCACGTCCAGCTCCGGTTTCTGTCCCTTCGTGGAGAGCGAAATGTCCACGGCACCGGGAACCTCACCGAGCTCGTGGGCCACTGACTGCGCCAGCCTCGTGAGTTCTTTCGCGTCGGTGCCGTAC
>JBKPRH010000347.1:0-12014 GCA_046765795.1 Acidobacteriota bacterium
GGAAGAGGGCGGGCGGCACACGCCGTTCTTCAACGGCTATCGGCCGCAGTTCTACATCCGGACGACGGACGTGACCGGGTCGCTGAAGTTGCCGGAGGGCGTCGAGATGGTGATGCCGGGCGACAACACGACGATCACCGCCGAGCTGCACGTGCCGGTGGCGCTCGAGAAGGGCGCGCGGTTCGCGATTCGCGAAGGCGGCCGCACGGTCGGCGCAGGCACCATCACGGAAATCATCGAGTAGACGACGTTTGTAGGGGCGACGCATGCGTCGCCCTGATCAGGACACGACGATGGCAATGTTTAGCGACAAGATCCGCATCCGCCTCAAGGCGTACGACTCGCGGATTCTGGACCAATCCACCGGCGAGATCGTGGACACGGCGAAGCGCACCGGCGCGCAGCTCGCGGGTCCGATCCCGCTGCCGACCTCGCGCAATCGCTGGACGGTGCTGCGCTCGCCGCACGTGGACAAGAAGTCGCGCGAGCAGTTCGAGATCCGCACGCACAAGCGACTGATCGACATCTTCGAGCCGACGCCACAGACGGTGGACGCGCTGATGAAGCTCGATCTCCCGGCGGGTGTGGACGTCGAGATCAAGGCGTTCGGCAAGGAACACGGGAAGTAGAGCATTGGGGATTGGGGATCTTTGATTAGTGATTGGTCGTTGATTAAGGAATGGTGATCGTTGATTTCAATCACCGATCGACAATCAGCAATCAACAACGACTCAACAATCAAGGATCACTAAATCAACGATTCGAGAGTCATTGAGATGGTTACAGGCATCATCGGAAAAAAAGTCGGGATGACGCAGCTGTTCGAAGCTGACGGCACCGTGTATCCCGCGACAGTGCTCAAGGCCGGCCCGTGCGTGGTGGCGCAGGTCAAGTCAGTGGAGAACGACGGCTATCAGGCCGTGCAGCTCGGTCTCGTCGAGGCCAGGCCGACCAAAGAGAACAAGCCGACGCAGGGCCACTTCAAGAAGTCGGGTGTGCCGCCTACGCGCGTGCGCCGCGAAGTGAAGGTCAAAGACGGCGGCGACCCGTTGAAGCTCGGCGATCAGGTGAACGTATCCATCTTCGCCAACGGTGATCGCGTGGACGTGATCGGCACCAGCCGCGGCAAGGGCTTCCAGGGTGTCGTCAAGCGCCACCACTTCAAGGGCGGCCGCGCGACACACGGCTCGATGTTCCACCGCGCGCCGGGATCGATTGGTGCCTCGTCCTATCCCTCGCGCGTCGTGAAGGGGATGCGGATGGGCGGTCACATGGGCAGCGATCGCGTGACCGTGCGCAATTTGAAAGTGCTGCGCGTCGACGCCGAGAACAACTTGCTGCTCGTCGAGGGCGCCGTGCCCGGTGGACCGAACGCGATCGTGATGATTCGCAAGGCTGTCGCGGCGAAGACCATCAAGGTCGCGCAGGCCGAGCCGGTGAAGAAGAAGACCGGCAAGAAGTAGACGGAAACAGCCATGACTGTAGATGTCGTCAACCAACAGAACGAGAAGGTCGGCTCGCTCGACCTGAACGACGAAGTATTCGGTGGCCGGGTGAAGACGGACCTGATTCATCAGTCCGTGATCCGTTCCAACGCCGCCGATCGTCGCGGGACCCATGCGACCAAGACGCGCGCGATGGTCAGCGGCTCCGGCAAGAAGCCGTGGCGGCAGAAGGGCACGGGGCGCGCCCGCGTCGGCGAGATTCGCAATCCGCTGTGGCGCAAGGGCGGCACGGTGTTTGGCCCGCAGCCGCGCAGCTACGAGTATCAGCTGCCGAAGAAGGTCGAAAAAGGCGCGCTGCGCGCCGCGCTGACGCAGAAGCTGCGTGACGGCGCCGTGATTGTCGTCGACGCGTTGAGCGTTGGGGAGACCAAGACCAAGGCCGCGGCTGAGATGCTCAAGCGCCTTGGCATCGACGGCAAGGCGTTGCTCGTCGACGTGAAGCCCGAAGAGCGCATGGCGCTGTCGGTGCGCAACCTCGACGGCGTGCGGATGTTGCCGAGCAATCGCGTGAGTGCGCGCGACGTGATGGACACGCGACGCGTCGTCCTCACCAAAGCGGCGTTCGAGAAGCTCCAGGAGGCGTTGGGCTGATGAAACTGACAGACGTCATCAAGCGCCCGCTCATCACCGAGAAGACCACGGTCATTCGCGAGGACGGCCAGACGCTGGTGTTCCAGGTCGCGATGGACGCCAACAAGATCGATATCAAGCGAGCGGTCGAAGCCTTGCTCGGCTCGAAAGTGCACAGCGTCCGCACGTCGCTCGCGCACGGAAAGATGAAGCGGCAGGGCCGCTACATGGGCCGCCGCTCCGACTGGAAGAAGGCCTACGTGAAGCTGCGGGACGGCGAGAAGCTGCCCGAGTTCCTGCAGGGGGCGTAAGGATCATGCCGATTAGAAAATTCAATCCGACGTCGCCGGGCTCGCGATTCAAGACGGTACAGACCTCCGATGATCTGACGACCTCGGAGCCGTATCGTCCGCTGACGGAGAACCTGCATCGATCGGGTGGCCGTAACAACCGGGGCGAAGTGACCTCGTGGTGGCGGGGCGGTGGGCATAAACGGCTCTACCGGATCATCGACTTCAAGCGCGACAAGAAGGACATCGTCGGCACCATCGAGACGATCGAGTACGACCCGAACCGCTCGTCGCGCATTGCGCTCGTCAGCTACGCCGATGGCGAGAAGCGCTACATTCTGCAGCCCGTGGGCATCAAGGTCGGCGACACGATCGTGTCGGGCGACAACGTCGACATCCTGCCCGGCAACTGCCTGCCGCTGAAGGCGATTCCACTCGGCACGCAGATCCACAACGTCGAGCTGAAGCCGGGCAAGGGCGGTCAGATCGCGCGCAGCGCCGGATCGTCGGTGCAGCTCGTCGCGCGTGAAGGCGAGTATGCGTCGGTGAAGATGCCGTCGGGCGAGATTCGCAAGATCAACGTCGAGTGCCTGGCGACGATCGGGCAGGTCGGCAACATCGATCACGAGAACGTCTCGATCGGCAAGGCCGGCCGCAGCCGCTGGCTGGGTAAGCGGCCGCACGTGCGTGGTGTCGCGATGAACCCCGTGGACCATCCGCTCGGTGGCGGTGAAGGCAAGACGTCCGGTGGACGCCATCCGGTGACGCCGTGGGGTCAGCCGACGAAGGGCTACAAGACGCGCCGGCGCAAGGACACGAACCAATTCATCGTCCAGAGGAGACCGAAGTAATGAGCCGGTCACTGAAGAAAGGGCCGTTCGTCGAGACCTCGCTCCTCGAGAAGATCGAGGGGATGAACCGGGCGAACGAGAAGAAAGTGGTCAAGACGTGGTCGCGCCGTTCGACGGTCGTGCCCGAAATGGTTGGCCACACGATGGCCGTGCACAACGGGAAGAAGTTCATCCCGGTCTACGTCACGGAGAACATGGTCGGCCACAAGCTCGGCGAGTTCGCGCCGACGCGTGCGTTCAAGGGCCACACGACGAAGACCGAGAAGGCGGCGGCTGCCGCCGCTGCGGCACCGGCCGGAGCGCCTGCCGGCGGAAAGAGCTAGGGGTAGGACGCCATGGTTGAAGCACAGGCAACAGCGCGCGGCATTCGCACGTCGGCGCAGAAGGCAGGCCTGGTGTGCGATCTGATTCGCGGCAAGAACGTGAACCAGGCGCTCGCCACCTTGCAGTTCACGCGGAAGATCATCGCGCGCGAGCTGGCCAAGGTTCTGCGGTCGGCGGTGGCGAATCTGCAGCAGAAGGACGGGTTCAGCGGCGACATCGAGCGGCTCTACGTGGCGGAGGTGTTCGCCAACCAGGGCATGTCGATGAAGCGCGTGCGTCCGGCTCCGATGGGCCGTGCCTACCGCGTCGTCAAGCGGACCGCGCACCTGACGGTGCGCGTCGTCGAGCGGCCGCTGAAGATTCAGAAGGTCAGTGCGGACGGCGCGGCGGCTGACGGTTCGTCGAAAGCGAAGACCACGGGTACTCGGGCGAAGACGGCGCGTGCAAAGAAAGCCGCCGCAACTGCGTAGTTAAAGACAAGGAGCATTACGTGGGCCAGAAGGTTCACCCGTACGGATTCCGGCTCGGCTTCAACAAGACCTGGCGCTCGCGCTGGTACGCCGACAAGGACTACGCCAAGTTGCTGCACGAGGATCTCGCGCTGCGCCAGGACCTCAAGAAGCGGTTCTCGCACGCCGGCGTGTCGCGCATCGAGACCGAGCGCGCCGCCAACAACTTGAAGATCCACATTTACACCTCGCGCCCGGGCATCATCATCGGCCGCAAGGGTACTGAAGTGGACAAGTTGAAGCAGGAGATCCAGAAGCGGACCAACCGCGAGGTCTTCATCAACATCCAGGAGATTCAGAAGCCGGAGCTCGAAGCTCAGCTCATCTCCGAGTCGGTGGCCGTGCAGCTCGAAAAGCGCGTCGCGTTCCGTCGTGCGATGCGCAAGGCCGTCGAATCGGCGCTGCGTTTTGGCGCACGCGGGATCAAGGTGCGTGTGTCGGGCCGCTTGAACGGCGCGGAGATTGCGCGCTCCGAGTGGTACCTGCACGGGCAGCTGCCGCTGCAGACGCTGCGCGCCGACATCGATTACGGCTTCGCGGAAGCGAATACGACGTACGGACAGATCGGCGTGAAGGTGTGGCTCTACAAGGGTGAGCGCCTCGTGCCGCGTGTCGGTCGTGACGAGGAATATCGGGATCGGGCGCCTCGCCGGGCGCCGGCCGGTGACAGAAGGTAACGAATCATGTTGATGCCGAAGAAGGTCAAGTACCGCAAGCAGCAGCGCGGTCGCATGACTGGAAAAGCCTGGCGTGGATCGGATGTGTCGTTCGGCGACTACGGCCTGAAGGCCATGGAGCCGGCGTGGATCACTGATCGCCAGATCGAAGCGGCCCGCGTGGCGATGACGCGCTTCATCAAGCGCGGCGGCAAGATCTGGGTCCGCGTGTTCCCCGACAAGCCGATCACGAAGAAGCCGCAGGAAACCCGTATGGGTAAGGGCAAGGGCGCACCCGAGCAGTGGGTGTGCGTGGTCCGCCCCGGCAAGATCATGTTCGAGATGGAAGGCGTGACCGAGGTCGAAGCGCGACGCGCGATGCAGCTGGCCGCGGCCAAGCTGCCGATCAAGACCAAGTTCGCGACGCGGTTTGCGCAGGAGAAAGCATCATGAAGGCCGGAGAAGTCCGCGAGCTGAGCGTCGACGAGCTGCGCTTGCGTGAAAAGGACCTCGACGACCAGCTGTTCCGGCTGCGAATCCAGAAGTCGATGGGACAGCTCGAAGCGCCAGCCAAGGTCCGCGGTGTGCGGCGCGACCTCGCCCGGATCAAGACGATCCTGCGGGAGAAGACGGTAGGAGCGAAATGAGCGTCAAAGCACAGGTCACCGGCACGGTCGTCAGCGACAAGATGGACAAGACCGTCGTCGTCGCCGTCGAGCGCAAGGTGCGTCACGACGTCTACGGCAAGACGCAGCGCAAGACGTCCAAGTTCGTCGCGCACGACGAGAAGAACGAAGCCAAGATCGGCGACACCGTGTCGATCGCCGAATCGCGGCCCCTTTCGCGCCGCAAGCGGTGGGTTGTGACGCAGGTCGTGGCCAAAGCCGCAGCAGTCTAGGAGACAGCCATGATCCAGATGCGATCGATTCTCGACGTGGCCGACAACTCCGGCGCCCGGAAGATCTCGGTGATCAATCCGATCGGCGGGTCCACCGGCCGCTACGCGCGTCTCGGCGACATCGTCACCGCGTCGGTCAAGGAAGCGACGCCGGATGGCACAGTGAAGAAGGGCCAGGTCGTGAAAGCGGTGATCGTCCGGACGCGCAAAGAGCAGCGCCGCCGCGACGGTAGCTACATTCGCTTCGACCGAAATGCCGCGGTGCTGGTCAACGACCAGAACGAGCCGATCGGCACGCGCGTGTTCGGACCTGTGGCGCGTGAACTGCGCGAGCGCCGGTTCATGAAGATCATTTCGCTCGCACCAGAGGTGCTGTAGGCGAGTCTGAAGACTCGCCTCTACGGATTACGAACATGTCGAAATTGCAAACACCAATCCGCCGCAACGACAACGTCGTCGTCACGACGGGCAAGGACAGCGGCAAGCGTGGGCGCGTGCTGAAGGTGCTCCCGCTGAAGAACCGCGTGATCGTCGAAGGCGTGAACATGATCAAGCGCCACACGCGTCCGAACCCGCAGCGCAACATCAAGGGCGGGATCGTCGAGCGTGAAGGCGCGCTGCATGCCAGCAACGTGCAGCTGGTGTGCCCCGACTGCGGAAAGATCACCCGCATCGGCCATGAGATTCGCGGCGATCGAAAAGTGCGTATCTGCCGGAAGTGCGAGGGAGTGGTCGACAAATGAGCCGCCTGAGAGAACGGTATCAAAAGGAAGTTGCGCCGGCGCTCAAGAAGGAGTTCGGCTACACGAACGTGATGGCGATCCCCAAGATCGAAAAGGTCGTCGTCAACATGGGCCTCGGCGAGGCGACATCGAACGCCAAGCTCGCCGACGTCGGTGCCGACGAGTTGGGCCGCATCACCGGCCAGAAGGCCGTCGTTCGCCGCGCCACCAAGTCGATCGCGCAGTTCAAGCTGCGCCAGGGCATGCCGGTGGGTGCGATGGTCACGCTGCGGGGCGAGCGGATGTACGAGTTCCTCGACCGACTGATCACGATCGCGCTGCCACGCGTACGCGACTTCCGCGGTGTGTCGCCGAAGGGATTCGACGGCCGCGGCAACTTCACGATGGGTCTCCGCGATCAGTTGCTGTTCCCGGAGATCGACTACATGAAGGTGGACAAGGCGCGCGGCATGAACGTGTCGGTGGTGACGACGGCGCGCACCGACGAAGAAGCGCGGAAGCTGCTGCAGCTCATGGGCATGCCGTTCCGGACGAACTAGCGAGGACTAGATGGCTACAACCGCCAAAGTCGCCAAAGAAGAAAAGACGCTGAAGTACAAGATTCGGCATCGCAACCGCTGCAGGCTGTGCGGACGGCCGCGGGCGTTCATGCGCAAGTTCGACATGTGCCGCCTGTGCTTCCGGAAGCTGGCGCTCGAAGGCGATGTCACTGGTGTCACGAAGAGCTCCTGGTAGGAACTCGAGCGAGAGAACAGAGATATGACAGATCCGATTTCGGACATGCTCACGCGCCTCCGCAATGCGGTGTCGGCGAAGCACTCCCGCGTCGACATGCCGGCCAGCAGGTTGAAGGCGGAGATTGCGCGAATCCTGCAGGATGAGGGCTACATCCAGGGCTTCCGCATTGTCGAAGAGCCAGCAGAAAAAGCCGGCCGCCAGCCGCGGCAGGTCATCCGCGTGTTCTTGAAGTACGGCCCTCACGGCGAGAAGGTGATGACCGGCCTCGAGCGGATCAGCAGGCCCGGACGACGCGTCTATCTGGGAGCGGAAGACGTGCCGAACGTGCTCGGCGGTCTCGGCACCAGCATCCTGACGACCTCGCGCGGGGTGATGACCGGTCGCGCGGCCCGCAAGGCTGGTGTCGGCGGTGAAGTCCTCTGCAATGTTTGGTAAGCACAGTGGTGATGTGTCATGTCACGTATAGGTAAGAAACCCATCGCGATTCCCAAGGGCGTGACGGTGAAGATCGCGTCCGACGCCGTTGAGGTGCAGGGCCCGAAGGGCAAGATGCGGCAGCAGGTGCCGCCCGGCATCCTCTTCGCGCAGGAAGACGGCAACCTCGTCGCGAAGATGTCGCGCGAAGATCCGGAACTCGGCAAGTTCCATGGACTCGCTCGCAGCCTGGTCGCCAACGCGGTCTCTGGCGTCACCGACGGCTTCAAGAAAGAGCTCGACATTGTTGGCGTCGGCTATCGCGCGGAGTTGAAGGGCAAGCAGGTGCACTTCGCGCTCGGCTACTCGCACCCGGTGATCTTCGACATCCCGACCGGGATCGACATCGCCGTCGACAAGCAGACGCACATCACCGTCACCGGCGTCGATCGCCAGCTGGTGGGGCAGGTCGCGGCCAACATCCGCCGTATGCGGAAGCCGGATCCCTACAAGCAGAAGGGCGTGCGCTACACCGGCGAGCAGCTGAAGAAGAAGGTTGGAAAGACAGGGGCGAAGTAATGAGGATCAAAACCAAAGACGATCGCCGCCAGCGCATCAAGTACCGCATTCGCCGTCGCGTGAACGGTACGGTGGAGCGTCCGCGTCTGACGATCTTCAGAAGCGTCTCGCACATGTACGTGCAGGTCGTGGACGATGCCAGCGGCAAGACGATTGCGTCGGCGTCCACGGTCGAGCCGTCGGTGAAAGGCACCTTGGCGAAGAAGGCCACCGGCGGAAACGTCGAAGGCGCGAAGGCTATCGGCAAGACCATCGCCGAGCGGTTGATCGAGAAGGGCGTCAAGCGCGTCGTCTTCGATCGCAACGGGTTTCTCTATCACGGGCGTGTGAAAGCGGTAGCTGACGCGGCGCGTGAAGCCGGTCTGGAGTTCTGACGTGGCATTGATGAATAGGACTCGTGAGAAGGTCGATTCTTCGCAGCTCGAAATCAAGGACACCGTCGTCTCGATCAATCGCGTGACGAAGGTGGTCAAGGGCGGCAAGAACCTGAGCTTCAGCGCGCTGGTCGTCGTCGGCGACGGTCACGGCGTGGTGGGCTTCGGGGTCGGCAAGGCGAAGGAAGTGCCCTCGGCGATCAAGAAGGGCATCGAGGCCGCGAAGAAGAACCTGATCAAGGTGCCGCTCAAAGGAACCACGATTCCGCACCAGGTTGTCGGCCGATTTGGCTCGGGCAGCGTGCTGTTGAAGCCCGCACCGGAAGGCACCGGCCTCATCGCCGGTGGTGCGGTGCGTGCGGTCGTGGAGAGCTGCGGCATTCAGAACGTGCTGACCAAGTCGCTCGGTTCGGCGAATCCGCACAACGTGGTGCGCGCGACGTTCGCGGGCCTGATGGATCTGAAGGATCCGGCGCAGGTGGCGCGGTATCGCGGCAAGGAAGAAGCCGAGCTGATCGGAGCCTAGCGCTTCGCGCAAGGTCAAGCGTAGCGCAAGGTCGAAGGTCAAAGGTCAAAAGGCAAAGGCGATGGCGAAAAAGGCTGCTAAGAGCGCCGCAGGAAAGAAGCTGAAGATTACGCTCGTGAAGAGCACGATCGGATTCAACCGGACGCAGGACGAGACCGTGACCGGTCTGGGATTGCGGCGAATCAATCATTCGGTGGAGTTGCCGGACACGCCAGAGACGCGCGGCATGATCCACAAGGTCCGTCACCTCGTGACGGTGCAGGAATAACGCCATGGACTTGAGTGATCTGAAGCCCTCCGAGCGCTCGAAGAAGAACAAGAAGCGCGTCGGCCGCGGCCACGGAACAGGCCAGGGTGCGCAGGCCGGACGTGGGCACAAAGGTGCGCAGTCGCGATCCGGCTACAAGTTCAAGCGCGGCTTCGAAGGCGGCCAGATGCCGCTGCACCGTCGCGTGCCGAAGCGCGGATTCCACAACCCGTTCCGTACCGAGTACGCGGTCGTGAATCTCGATCTGCTCGCCGATCGGTTCGAGGCGGGCACCGTGATCACGCCGGAACTGCTGCGTGAGCGCGGCCTGATCCACAGCACGCGTCAGCCGATCAAGGTGCTGGCCCGTGGCGATGTCTCGAAGAAGCTGACGGTCCGCGCGCACAAATTCAGTGGCAAGGCTGCGGAGAAGATCGCGGCCGCCGGGGGAACCGTCGAGGTACTCGGAGCGTAAGTGTAAGGCCGGGCCAAGAGGCCCGGATTGGAAGACGTATGGAGAACCCGCTCAAAAACCTGTTCGCCGTCAGTGACCTGCGGAACCGAATTCTGTTCACGCTGGCACTGCTCGGTGTGTACCGGATCGGGAACCACATTCCGACGCCGGGCGTGAACCAGGAAGCGCTGCGCTTGTTCGCCGAACAGGCGGCCAGCTCGATGTTCGGTCTCTATAACATGTTCACCGGCGGCAGCCTGGCGCGAGTCACGATCTTCGCGCTCGGCGTCATGCCGTACATCAGCTCGTCGATCATCATCCAGCTGCTGACAGTGGTCTGGCCGTACCTCGAGCGCATTTCGAAAGAAGGCGAGCTCGGCCGGCGCAAGATCACGCAGTACACCCGCTACCTCACGGTGGTGCTGGCGATCGTCCAGTCATTTGGCTACGCCATCTGGCTCGAGCGCTCGACGGAGGCGCCGGGCGGCTTGCCGCTCGTATTCGATCCGGGATGGGGCTTCCGGATGATGTGCGTGCTGACGCTCACCACCGGAACGATGTTCGTCATGTGGCTCGGTGAGCAGATCACCGAACGCGGCATTGGCAATGGGATGTCGCTGCTGATCTTTGCCGGTATCGTTGTCAACTTCCCGAACGCCGTCCTCAACACCTTGAGCCAGGTACAGACCGGACAGATTGGACCTCTGCGGATCCTCTTCCTGCTCGCAATGGCGGTGCTGGTCATTGGCGCCATCGTGTTCGTCGAACGCGGGCACCGGCGGATTGTCGTGCAGTACGCCAAACGTGTTGTCGGCAGGCGCCAGTACGGTGGCTCGAGCACGCACATTCCGCTCAAGGTGAATACCGGCGGCGTGATCCCGGTGATCTTCGCTTCGTCGATCCTGTCGTTCTTCTCGATGGCGGGGCCGCTGTTCGAGGTTGGCACCTTGCCGCGGCGAATGATCGATCAGGTCGCCTACGGCATGCCGCTCTACAACCTGCTCTATGTGGTCGGCATCGTGTTCTTCGCGTACTTCTACACCTCGATCATCTTCAACCCGGATGACGTGGCGGAGAACATGCGGAAGTACGGCGGCTTCATCCCCGGCATCCGCCCCGGCAAGCGGACGGCTGAGTACATCGACACGATTCTGGCGAGGATCACGCTCGTTGGTGCGCTCTATCTCGCGATGGTTGCGTTGTTGCCCGAGCTGCTCATCAGCGGGTTCAAGGTCGCCCCGATTCCGTTCATCGGCGAGCGTCTCGACGCGGCGTTGCCAAGTTGGTTTACCCAGGGCCTCGGTGTGACGTTCTACTTCGGCGGCACGTCACTGTTGATCGTCGTTGGCGTAGCGATGGACACCGTGCAGCAGGTGGAGTCGCAGTTGATCATGCGGCACTACGACGGGTTCATGAAGAAGACGCGGATACGCGGACGTCGAGGTTAGTCGGGGGCCAGGCAGGGTGGGGTTGAACGTCATCATGATGGGACCGCCAGGTGCTGGTAAGGGCACACAAGCGGGGCGGTTTGCGCGCGAGCGAGGTCTGCTCAAGATCTCGACCGGCGACATTCTGCGTGAGGCCATCAAGGAGAAGAACCCGACTGCGTTGGCGGCACGGGCGCAGATGGATCGCGGAGAGCTGGTTGACGACGCCATGATCATCGCGATCGTCGCCGACCGGCTTGGACGCGAGGATGCCAAGCCGGGGTTCGTGCTCGATGGGTTTCCGCGCACCGTCGCGCAGGCCAGGGCGCTCGACGAGCTCATGGCGCGCACGGATAGCGGTCCACTCATCGTGATTGATGTCGCGGTGCCCGAGCAGGAGCTGGTGCGGCGGCTGGGCAGTCGCCGGATCTGTCGCGCGTGCGGGACGAATGCCGATGCGGTTACGGCGACGGCGTGTGCGAAGTGCGGAGGCGAGTTGATTCAGCGCGCCGACGACGATCACGGCGTCGTGCGCGAGCGGTTGAGGATTTATCAGACGTCCACCAAGCCGGTGCTGGAGTACTACCGTGAGCGGCCGACGTTCCGTGTCGTCAACGGTGCACAGTCGCCGGAGCGTGTGGCGCACGAGCTCGACACGATAATCGACGATGCCGCGTCGGCGATGAGCGGGGAGCGTGCACGGTGATTGTCTGCCGGTCGCAGAGCGAGATTGCCAAGCTGCGACGCGTGAATCAGCTGGTGGCCCGGATTCTCGCTGAGCTCCGGCGGAGCGTCGCGCCAGGGGTGACGACCCGTGATGTGGATACGTTGGCGGAGCGGCTGGTGCGCGAGGCTGGTGCGGAGCCGGCGTTCAAGGGCTATCACGGGTATCCGGCGACGGTGTGCGCG
>JBKPRH010000348.1:0-7886 GCA_046765795.1 Acidobacteriota bacterium
GAACTGGTGGACCTTGGCATGCAGCGTTCTGCCCTATCTCGTCGCGCTCGGCTATCGGATCCGCGTCGAGGAGGCCGTCCTTCAGGAGACGTTCGGACCAGCCTACGCACAATACGCGCGGACGACAAAGCGCATCGTTCCCTGGGTGTACTGAGGCACAGCCTTACCAGAAGCACTTCTTCGCGCCGTAGGCGCTCAGCCCCGCGAGCCCAAAGAAGACGACAGTCAATCCGCTATGTGTAAATAGCTCCGCCACTCCGATTTCGGCGCCGCTGCTGATGCCTGCGAGCAGCATCTTGAGTAACCCGTAGCCCGCCGATGCACAAAAGAGTGCCGCGAATGATGAGCACAAGAAAGCCAGTGTCTTGAGTGTCGCTCGAAGTGGAACGTTCGATGCGTAAACAGCGGAAGAACTCATGGGGCCCTCCAAATCTCAATGCCCTCACAGGCGCCTAACGCGCTAGAGATGTAGCTCTGGGATTCTCGTTTTGAAGCTAATTGTCCGACGGCCGCTCGATGCGGTCGATGACGATCGTTTCCACTGGAGCCTCGGTTGATCGCAACTGGATGCCGAGCTGTTCCTGCAGAGCGGTCGAGATCGGTACCGGCGCGGCGGATGGTCCGGCATCGGGCAGCGTCGACGGACCGAGGTAGTCGCTGACTGCGACGTTCGGCGTGAACTCCAGCACGAAGTTGAACGGCTGCTCGAAACCTGTTTTGTCGAGTACGGGCCGTGACACGTCATCGATCACGAAGTCGACGAGGGTCGCCATCCGGACGGCGACCGCTTCGATGCGGTCCTGCCGGTCAGGTGGCGGCGTGAGGATGCGCCGCCGCCATCCATCGCACTGAACGAGTGGCCCAGCGAACACCGGCGGCGGTCCGGACGGTGAGCCCGGGTCGTAACAGCCTCCGGGTGGAGTCGGAGTGATTTTCAGGCCGCCGCGCGCGGGCACCAGCTCGTAGACTCGCCCCGTCCTCGTCTCGGGGCGCACCGCAAGCTTGAAGCGATCGGCCAGCAGCGCCTGGAGCATCGACCGCATCTGATCGGAACTCGGCATCCCTTCCGCCTTGGCATCGATGTCATAGCGCTCGTCATTGACCCAGGACGGTTCACCAATGATCTGGAACTCTCTGACGCCGTAGGCCAATTGGATCAGCGTGCGCGTCAGCACAGCTGTCAGCCGAAAACGGCCGCCCGGCATTACAGCCATCGGGAGCTTGTAGAAGGAGGCCTCGAGCGATGTCAGCGGTCCGCGTCGTGCCTTGTTCAACTTGATAGAGGCGACCTCGAATGTCTGCGCACCGGTCGCGATCGTCACAGCCGCGATAGCGGCCACGGTAAGCGTCAGGCTCGCGCTGCGAACAGTCGTTGCTGCAGACATGACGAGATCCATCCAGTCGAGCGCAACACGGGGCGATGAGTCGCGTATGGGCTAACGCAGACGGCCAAGAAACGCGCGCATCTCGCGCAGCACCTCCGCCTCGTTCGACAGGAACAGGTAGTGGTGCGCGTCGGGCAGTCTGACGACGCGGGCGCTGGGGACGCCATCCTCAATCGACTTCGTCTGTCGCTCGATGAGGGCCGTCATTGCTGCGGTGTAGGCTCGCGCCTGCTCGCGGAGCATCGGATCGGTGCTGGCGTCGGCCCACCGGCCCACGCTGCCGGACATACTCACGAGTATGATCGCCGGTACCCGAATGAGAACGTACTGCTTCGTGCCTGCAAGCAGAGCCTCGTTGCCTGGAAAGGCCCGCGTCCGCCCCACGTGCCTTTCCCGCGTGACGGGTGCTGCTGATAGAGTTCTCCCTCCGGGTACATGAATCCCAGAACCCGGGCGTGGTACTGACGCAGCGCATCAAAGCTGACAAGATCTGCTTCAGCTGGCGGCAGAGGCTGCGGGTAAACCGGAAGATCCAGGAACTCTTTCATCGTCGGACCCTTGCCATTCTCGAAGGCATAGGGATAGGCGGCATCGAGATACACGAGTGCGGCGACGCGGTTCGGATAGCGAGTGGCGACCGAGCTCAACTCCTGCCCGCCGATTGAGTGTCCGATGAGTACCGGCCTCTCCAGCTTGAGCGCGTCAAGAACGGCAAGCACGTCGTCGCCAAACGTGTCAGCACCTGAGGTGAGCGGCGCAAAGCCTGACTCGCCAAAACCGCGGCGCGTAATGCCGTAGACGTGGAAATCGCTGGTGAGCTTGGGCGCGAAGTCATCGAAGACATGCGCTGTGTTGCCCCCGCCCGGCAGTAGCACCAACGGTCTTCCAGCACCGCCCCAATCGAGCACCTCTAGCCGTACGTCCTGGCCGACAGCAATGAATCGGCTCACGTGGGAAGAGGGGTCTTTCCAGCCGGCGGGTTGTTGCGAATGAAGAGGAACGATAGCCATTTCGCGATCCTCTTATTTGGAGCACCCTTTTAGATAGCGGGATAACGGTCTGCGGTTGAGCGGCCACGCCTTCCAGCGGTCCGCTCCAAGCGGTTGTTGGGCGGCATCACGGCTGCGGTTGCTTCAGCCGAGCCGCTACTCGCTGTGCCGACGTCCGTATCACTTGCTTGACGTCGTCAAAACGCGTCTCCGGCAGGTTGTTGAAGTCCATCAGTCGATGCTCGAACTCCCTACCCCGAGTGGCCTCCTCGACGACGAACCGGACTTCCTGTAGCGCGGCCCTGCGATGATCGTACTCTCCAAGCACTTCGGTACAGGCTGTCTCCAGCGCGCAGAACAGACTCCATTTGCCAGCGGCCTTGTCATCATCACACTCTCGGTCATCGTTGCGGTTCCAGGCGAGCTCGTCCTTCAGGAGCGCATCCGCCCTCTCTAGAATGCGAAGGTCCTCCGCAGTAACGGGCTGATCGCGCCGCTCAAGCCACAGCCGCCAGAACGTTGCGCCGGCCAGCGAAGGCATTAGTAGGCATCCCAGGAACACAAGTAGCATCATCGCTTTCCTGCCAGAGGTCAGCTGCCGGGGCCCGCGCTGACACCACAGCCACCGAAAGCCAAGGCCAGTCAGAGCCACCAAGACAAGTGCGAACACCAGCGACAATTCAAACGACGTCATGCAGGATGTTCCGTCCGCTCCGCGCGAGACTCATGTCCGCCCAACTTACAGTAGGCCGACCGGCATATCTCGGCCGACCTTCCACGGCTCGCAGCATAACGTCAAACCAGCTTCGGCCGGAATGTCCCCCAAGTTCAGCACGCACGCGCACCTGGTGCGACGACAGGTTCGTGTGGCACGTGATTATGCCGACCTGCATAACACCACACGACCGCGTTGCGCTTGGCGCGGAATGAAGGCGAACGCAGGTGTAGCAGTTTTCCCGTCCCAATAGCTAACCCCCGCGAGCTATTGGCATAGACCCTCCTGCAGCGCTAGACTCCGGCCACTATGCAGAAGGCTGTTGTTGCGTTCCTCGTCTTCGTAAGTCTTTCCCCTGTTGCCGCCCAGACGCCGAAGGGCGCAAAAAGCGATGACTCGATTGCGGCGCGGCTGAAAGTCTTCGAGGACAAAGCCGAAATCGAAGGCGTGCTGCTCGACTACGGCCGCTATCTCGACAGCCGCGACTTCGCCGGCTACGCCTCGCTGTTCGCCAAGGACGGCCAGTGGATCGGCGGGTTCGGCACGGTCGCCGCTGCCGACATCAAAGCCTTCATGGAAAAAGCGATGGGCACGCAGAACACCGCGAAGAACTATCACCTGCTCTCGAACTTCGTCATCACCGTCAAGGGCGACACCGCGACCGCCTGGTCGCGCTGGGCCTTCGTCGTCCCCGGCCAGCAGGGCGCGGCAATCGCGCAGGCCGGTCGCTATGACGACGAACTGGTGAGAGAGAACGGACACTGGAAGTTCAAGAAGCGCGTCGCGTCGAACGATACGGCAGGTCCGGCACGTACGAACACGAAGTAATCGCGAGGTCTTTATGTCGCGCGTGAAGAGATTCGCATTGTGCTCCTTGTGCTCGCTGTGGCTGATGGTCCTGATGCCCTTCGTGGCCGCGCAAAGCGCACATGTCGACGATGCCGCGTTGAAGCGCGCCGGACAGACCGGCGACGACTGGCTCACCTACGGACTCAATCAATCTGAAACTCGCTTCAGCCCGCTCAAGGACATCGACACCACCAATGTGTCGCGTCTCGGGCTCGCCTGGTCCTTCGATCTGAAATCCGGCGGCGGCGGACAGGAAGCCACACCAATCGTCGCCAACGGCGTTATCTACGCCGTCACCAACTGGAGCGTCGTCATTGCGGTGGACGCGCGCACCGGGCAAGAGAAGTGGCGTTGGGATCCGTGGGTCAACCAGACGCAGGTGCGCCCGGAGATCTGCTGCGGCGTCGTCAATCGTGGCCTGGCGATCTATCAGGGCATGGTGTTCGTGCCCGTGATCGACGGCCGCTTGCAGGCGCTCGATGCGGACAGCGGCAAGGTGATCTGGGAGGCGCGTGTCGCGTATCCGCAGGATCACTACACGCTGACGATGGCGCCGCGTGTCGCGAAGGGCAAGGTCATCATCGGCGCCAGCGGCGGCGATCGGCCGACGCGCGGATTCTTCGACGCCTACGACGCGATGACCGGCCGCCGCGCGTGGCGCTTCTGGACTGTGCCCGGTGATCCGTCGAAGCCATTCGAGAACGCCGCGATGAAGAGCGCGGCGGAGACGTGGGACAAGGAATGGTGGAAGAACGGCGGCGGCGGCGCGGTGTGGGACGGCTTCGCGTATGACGCCGATGCGGGTCTCGTCTACGTCGGCACCGGCAACGCCGAGCCATGGGCGTGGCAACATCGCTCCTCCTCACGCGACAAGGACAATCTGTATGTCTGCTCGATTCTCGCCGTCGATGTCGAAACCGGCGAGTTGAAGTGGCACTACCAGGTCGTCCCTGGTGACAACTGGGACTTCGACAGCGTCCAGCATCTGATCCTCGCCGACTTGACGATCAACGGTCGTCTGCGCAAGGTGATCATGCAGGCCAACAAGGACGCGTTCTATTACGTCATCGATCGGCTCACGGGTCAGTTCATCTCGGCAGGCCCGTTCTCGCAGGTCACGTGGGCGAAGGGCATCGATCCGAAGACCGGCCGACCGATCGTGAACGAAGAGGCGTTCTACGGCACCGACGCGATCCTGATCTCACCGGGCGGCGGCGGCGCGCACAACTGGTCACCGATGTCGTTCAGTCCGCTCACCGGGCTCGCCTACATTCCGACATCAACTGCGAACTCGTTCTCGTACGCGGCGGAACCGAAGTACGACCCGCGACCGGGCGCGATGACGGGCACGGTGCGGCCCGCGCCCACACCGGTGAAGCCACCACCACCGTCGATCGGTCCTCCGCCGATTGAAGGTCCGGGCGGACGCGGCGCGCTCGTCGCATGGGATCCCGTCGCACAGCAGTTGCGATGGCGCATGCCGGGCGGCGGCGGAATTGGTGGCGGCACGCTCGCGACTGCAGGCAATCTCGTGTTCCAGGTCCTCGGCGATGGACGCCTCGTCGCTTACAGCGCCGACAAGGGCGTGAAGCTACACGAGATTCAGACCGGACTGCGCAGCGGCATGGGCCCGCCGATCACGTATCGCATCGACGGTAAGCAGTACGTCGCGCTCATGGGCGGTGTAGGAAACGTGACGCTCGGCAACGCGGGTCCCGGCAATCAGGCGACGCCGTTCTCGCCGAAGCTGATGACGTTCGTGCTCGATGGGAGTGCGGTGTCGTCGTCTGCGCAGTAATAGGCTTTGGGCTTTGGGCTTTGGCGCCTAAAGCCTAGAGTCAAAAGCCTAGAGCCTGAAACCCTCAATCCAGGTATTTGATGAAGACAACCTCGTTGTGGGCTTCGTTGTAAATCAGCTCGTCAACGAGGGAGCGCGTCATCATCAGGCCGAGGCCTCCCGGCCGGAGGCCCTGCTTCTCCCGTTCGACCGTGTGCTGCAGCGGATCGCCGGCCGGATTCGAAATCGCTGCGTGCGTTAATCGATCGATCGCGAAGCCGACGCCCGGATCGGCAATGCGATAGATGCGCACTCGTTTGGCGCGTACGCAGGAGATCCGGACCTTCCTCTCTGGATCGAGCTTGCCTCCCCACTCGATCGCGTTCGTCAGCAGCTCGCGAAACGCCTGCGCCATTGACTCGCGCACCGGCTCGGGCAGGTCGGCTTCGAGGTGCATGATGTACGACTGCAGCCGGTCGGCCATTTCCAGCGCGCACGGCGCGATGATCTCGAGCCACTCCGGACGCGCCGACACGACCTCAATCGGCAGGCCCGCTCTCGGCGCCGACGCCATTGCCTCGTCGATCGCCTCGACGATGGTCCGCAGCGGAAACGGCTTGCGCAGAAAACGAAACGCCTGCAGGCGTACCGCCTCGAGCAGCGGCTCCGGTGTGTCATCGCCGGTCATGACGACGACCAGCGGCGGACGCAGCATCCCGCGGATCTGGGCGAGGACATCGAGCCCATTCATGCTGGGCAGGTTGATGTCGAGCAGCACGGCATCGAACTCGTCAACCGCCAACCGCTGGAGTGCCTCAGGGCCGTCGCTCGCTTGCTCGACCTGATGCCCGGCAACAACCAGCATCTTCGTCAACACTTCCCGGAGTTCGGAGTCGTCGTCCACGATGAGGATGCACCAGGGCTCAGAGGGTTTCGCGCTCACGGCGGAGTAGTGTAACGCGAGCCCGAACAGGGAACCTGGAACCCGGAACGTGGAATGTGTGATTACTTGTGAAAGATGCGGCCGTAGCCGCCGGCGACGAGCGCCGAGACGTCGGCGACGATGCCCGGGAGCTTCAAGGCTCCGGGGTAGACGAGTTAGTGCGGCTCCCACACCGGGTTGAACTTCTCTTTGTAGGCGCGCAAGCCGCGGAAATTGAAGAGAAATCCGCCGTGCTCGTAGAGGAAGTTCCCGGCACGTGAACGGAGCGGCGCCACCGGCGAGCGCTCCGCCCCCGACATGGGCGCCATGCCGAGCGCGAACCAGTGATAACTCTGCTCCCGGCCCCAGATCAGCAAGTGCACGATCAGCGCTTCCATCACGCTGGTTGGCGCATCGCGCTGATAGCGCATCAAGTCGATTGACAGCTCGTGCCGATCGGGGCCCGGCCACACGTTGGCGAATGCGATGATGCGATTGTCGCGTTCGACGACGGCCACCGGGAACCGCTCGAGATACGCCGGATCGAAGAACCCAACCGAAAAGCCTTTCTCGGCGCCAGTCTTGTGTGTCAGCCAGTCGTCGGACACCTCGCGCAGCCGGCTCATGACTGCAGGCACGTCGTCAGACGGAATCACGCGGAAGGTGCCGCCGTCTTTCTCCAGACGTCGAATGACCTGACGGAATCGCGAGCCCTGCGGACCCTCGAGAGAAAAGCGTGTGAGATCGACACGAGCCTCTTCCCCGAGCTTGACGAACGCGAGTCCGAAATCGGCATAGCGATGCAGGTGCTGCTTGCCGACCTCGTAAAAGACCGGCGTGCCGCCAAAATCGTCGCAGCGTTCGATGAACAGCCGAATCAGCTCGCCGATTCGCGACGGCGGTCCAACCGGATCACCCAGGGCGATCCACGTGCGTCGCTTCACCGCATACATCACGAATCCATCGCGGGCCTCGTCGAAGAGGAGCGCCTTGTCGCGCAGGTAGACCAGGTTGGGATACGACGCGGGTTGGTGCGCAATGATCTCGCCGGCGTCGGCAAGATCGCGTTCCGACGGCGGCTCGACTTCATGCGGCGCGTGACCGATCAGCCGCGCGACGGCCACCAGGAGAATGACGATGGCGGCAGCCACTGATCCGCGCAGAAATCGCGAGGCTTCGCCGTGCAGCGCGAACTGCCACCACAGATCGCTCGAGTACTCCACGTGCTGGAAGGCAAAGAGGCCGAGCC